>JAWKTX010000006.1:300000-420822 GCA_041398825.1 Planctomycetaceae bacterium
GCAACAATCAGCAACGTCAGTAATGGCTTAAGTGGTCGAACATGGAACATGAAGTGCTTCCCACCGGAAATTCGGCATTTGCTTTACGGGATTCCACACGAACGGTGGTTGCCAATCCCCGCATCCGGCACGCAGGCGGTGACAATTGGTATGATTTGAGTCAATTCTGCAACGTCCGGAAAAAGCGTAGGCCAGATTCGATGGCAAGGTCGAACGCAGTTGTAAAATCCAGAGGTGTTTCGGCGGAGATTGCGGATTCCCCGGGTTGTCGGGCCACTTTGAGTCAGTTCAGGGAGATAGACGCCCTGTTTTGAGAGTGCAACGTGCTTCAATTGATGAAAAACACAAATCCTGTATTTCGAGACCACAGATCAATCGAAATGAAATGAAAGCGCTCCAGCGACGAATTACGGTTTGAGAAACTGCGAATGAGGACCCGTGAGGCAAACAAAGGGAGACACTTGTTTGTGAAGAAAAGAATTCACATCGTTCTGGGGCTGGCATTATGGATTGCACTTCTTGCTGCGCTCCGGGCGTCGCTGCAGACCTACACGTCCGATTCGAAGAGTGGCGGCGCTGGGGATATCGGGGCCGGGATCGGAGATTGGCTGCTGCATCGCCGCAGTGAGTTTGATGCCAAATCCGGAGTGCCGCTGGAAATGGCAATTGGTACGCCAGTTCTCGTGATGGACGACTCTGACAATTTCCGTCAGGTCGGAGTCGTCCGTAATAATTTTGTTCCTCCTCCCGCAGTTGGCACGGCCACGGTTGCAAAAACAAATCACGCAAGGGTTGTGATTTACGATAGTGGTCTGGACACAGTAGGACAGAGATTTGTGCTGACCTACCATCGAGCTCCCTCTTCACTGGCTTCCGTGGCCGAGTCGCTGCTGCCAGAAGAACGAAAACAGCAGATTGCTCAGCTGATCACTGAAGAATGGACTCTGCATCAGGAACAAACGCTGCGTACGCTGCAGCCAATCATGCAGGAAAGTGTCCAGCGAGCGATCAAGGCCATTCAGGCGGAACTGCCCGATTCCATTCGCAGGCATCGATCGCAGTTCACGGGTCTGGGAGAGAAGTATAAGGCGGAGATTTTCCGGAAAGAGCTGGCACCGTTGGTTCAGACGCATATTCTGCCAATCGTTGAACGGGAGGCAAAGCCGCTGGTCAGTGAAATCGGGCGCACGTTGTGGAACAAAGTATCACTTTGGTCTTTCGCCTGGCGTTACGCGTACGATGTGTCTCCGCTTCCCCGGAAGAATGCTGTGCAGGAAGAATTCGAACGATTTGTTGAGGCAGAAGCCCTGCCGGAACTGCGATCACGTTCTGACCAGTTTGTTGCCCTCATTGAATCAGTGGTGCAACAGGTTTCAAAGGATCCCGTCGTCAGCCGCACGATCAGGAAGAACTTGTCTGCTGTTGCTTCCGATTCGGAACTGCATGGGCTGGTCTGGGAAGTGGTGCGTGAGAGTGTGCTGCATAATCAGGCACTCAGGGATTCGCTGAATGAATACTGGAACAGCCCGGAGACGCGAGCAGCATTGCAGCAAACCTCATCTGCATTTGAACCTGTTGCTCGCAGAATTGGTGATATGATTATTGGTTCGCGGGAAGAAGGGATCACTCCGGAGATGTCACGCATTCTGCGACTTCAGATTCTGATGAAGGATCGTCACTGGCTTGTGATTACTCCCGTCACGGATCCGGCCGATTCCGATGAGGCCACTGGATCCAAAGACACAGTCATCCCCATTGTTGTGTCCACTGATTTGTCGCCTTATCCGATCACCTTCGACGATTCCTCCAGTTTCTGATCTCTCCACGAAGATGGCGAGTGGCTGAAGTTTTTCTCAGGAAGGTCATGCTGTTCATGGCGACACAGATTCAGATCAGCCAGCTTAACGTGAGTGCCGGTGGGCGTCGGCTGCTTCAAAATGCATCGGTGGCCTTCCGCCCCGGCGAACTGACGTTGTTACTGGGATGCAGCGGAGTTGGAAAATCCGTCCTGCTGAGAATTCTCGCCGGATTAATCGAGAGCGGACCAGCGTCACCGATTCAGTATACGGGCGATATCCAGTTCTGCATCAGGTCGGGCGATTCGGCTGACTTCAAGGCCGTTGAGGAACGCCCATTGATTGCAGTGGTGTTCCAGAATTTTGCGCTGCTGGATGAACTGACGCCATTGCAGAATGTACGGATCGCGATGGACCATGTTCTGTCTTCACCTGGCTCTGATCGTAGTGCACTTGCCACATCTCTGTTGAATGACTTGTCTGTTCCAACGGACCGAAGTACCGGGGTTCTCAGCGGTGGTCAACGGCAGAGGCTCGCTATCGCTCGAGCCGTAGGAATGCAGACGGATGTCATTCTGTATGACGAGCCCACCTCCGGTCTGGACGTCAACACAGGAGCACAGGTCGCGAATCTGATTCGCGAAACCCATGATCGCTACGGGCGAACTTCGATCATTGTGACGCACGACTACGAATCACTGTCGCAGATTGCGGATCGGATTGTCCTGCTGGACCATCATCACCAATGTCTGGTTGAGCTCCCTCGCGAAGACTGGGGCAAAGTTTCGGAAATCCTGGGAAAGCCTCCATCGCTGGGAGGCGAGAAATCCCTGGAAATGACCGGCCCGGGTACCGCTATTCTGAACAGGTTAACTCGAAGCCTTGAAATGACTGGAGAGGCTGTTGGAGAAGTTCTTTTGCTCCCCTGGTCTCTACTGCCCATCTGGCGAAGTATCGTCTGGGGAGCCCGCTCAACGGTTCACTATCTTCGGTTGGTCGCGGGACCGTCCGCGTGTGTCTACATTGCCGCTGCCGGGATGATCATTGGTTACGTGGCACAGGATTTCATCTTCCGTTACCTGCCGTTTCGAAAGATTACAGAGCCGCTGTTAACTGAGAATCTGCTCAATGCAACCGGCTTCTCCCTGTATCGATTCCTGGTCCCTATTCTGTCGACGATCCTCATTGCAGCCCGATCAGGAGCTGCTGTGGCGGCCGATGTCGGAAGCAAAGTCTACGGCTCACAGATCGACGCGATGAAGACGATCGGAATGAATCCGGAACGTACACTTCGTACTCCAATACTGTATGCGTTCCTTGTTGGTACTCCGTTCCTGACGTTCTTTAGTTATGCCGTTGCAAGCGTAACGGCCGCCTTTGCTTTTTCGTCAACTCACGGTGACCTTGGGATCGCTTTTTGGGATCTTCATTTCCATCAGGCGCTGCGCACACCTGACGGAATTTGGTACAAGGGGTCCGGGTGGCTCTTCGCGAAATTGCTCACCTGCGGAATTGGTATTGGAATGATTTCATGGCGCTGCGGAATCAGCCCGAAGGAATCCGGTCCGGAAATCAGTCATGGCGTGACTCGGACAATCTTGTGGTCTACACTCTATGTTCTTCTGGTACATTTCGTCTACTCATTATTTGAATTCAAAGCGACGATTTAGCTGTCCAATGAAATACCGGGACGGGCACGCAGGACGACTGGAAACCATCATGTTTTAAGGTCTCCTGCTTGAGCCAGTCCCGGTTTTCAACAGACTGCCAGGATTGAATTTGCCAGGAGGCGAAGTACGAATGCATCGCATAGACAAGAGTATGGCCAGAATTCCGATGCTCGTCGCGACTGCATCTCTTTTCCATCTGGCAACGGTATTACCGCAACGCGGAATGCTGACATTGCCGCCTCCGTCTCAACTCTCTGACGAGATTGACTATCCGTTTGGCCCCAGGTTCATGTTGCCGCTCGACGGATACCATCAGAACGACACTGGAATTCCGGAAGACACGAGGCTACCGCAGGTCCAGCATCAAACGACGATTCAGGATGACAAGGAACAATGAACCGAGAACAACTGGTCGTGCTCAAACAGAACGCCGAATCGACCCTCAGCGAGCTGGTTGACATCCTGAATCATTCCCCGCATCTATCGGGACTTGTCAAACCATTAATTCATTCAACGGAGATTCTGAGCGATTTTCAGACGCTGGCGAATGACAACCCTGAAACCGCAGAACAATTACTCCGAATCGCAATGGCATTTATGGTGAACCACCACACTGTTGCGGAGATCAGTTCGAAGCTCAAATAACGCCAACGCCTCCATTGAACGATTGCATGAACGGAGGGCTGGCGGGTGAATCAGATCAGCAATTCTGTGTTGAACTGATTCCGGGGTCTTATTCAAATCGTTGAATTGCAAACCAACATTCCGGCAAATAGAATCCGGCGCCACGCGGCTGTGGTGTAGTGGTAGCACAGTAGCTTCCCAAGCTCCTGGTGAGGGTTCGATTCCCTTCAGCCGCTTTTGGATCTAAATCGTTTCCTTTCCGTGAGTTACGGAAGCCTGCTCTTTTCGGGCAGTGAGGATAATCAGCAATCACTCCCCGCTTCGGTCTTCCAGAACGGGTGCGTGGAATTCTGAAAAGCCTGCAATCGGTTCGATAGTTCTGAATTCAGTTGACGAATTGTAACTGTTCAGGCTCGCCCACCGGTTGACGGAAAACGTGGGTTGCCGGGACAGCATCGCTTGCCCGAACTCAGGGCTGGCATCCGACAGATTTCGCTGGAGTGGAAAACTGGCCAGGCTGATTGTTCGGTGCCAGCCTGTTCTAAGTGCGATGCGAGCGTATGGCATCCAAAACAGAACGGCTGATAGTCGCCGAATGAAACCGGGGCTACACGCTGATCACGATCGGAATCGCTCGGTTAACAGTCCGACCGAAGTGTGACAAATTATTTCCGACTATGGTGCTCCGATGCTGACGCTGGCAGTTCGTCTTCAATTACTCACCAGTGTTCTGTTGTTTGCCGGATGCGCAGAACCGCAGCCAATTTCAAGCAGTGAAGATACAGCGGCCGCACGCGACGAAGCCAACGTAACAGAGGACGCCGAGGAGAAAACGAAGCACCCCAAACAGACGGACGCGTCACCGAGCGACGACAAACCAGAAGAGACTCCCAATGAGTTCATGGGCAAAGTTATTCGCGTTTTCGACGGAGATATGATCGATATCCTGAAGGATGATATGACGACCGTTCGGATACTCTTGCACGGTATCGACGCTCCAGAGATTGAGCAGCCGTTTGGTAACGAGGCACGTGAGTATCTGAGCCGAGTGATTGGGGGCAAAGTTGTTCGAGTGGTTCAGAAGGACAGAGACAGTTCCGGGGGGATGATCGGGGATGTTTACATCGAAGCGACAGCGGTCTATTCAAATCCCGCAAACGTCATTCTTCCCGACGTCTTTCTGAATCGAGCCCTGGTGCAGAATGGTCTCGCCTGGCATCAAAAACAAAATAACGCAGACGAGCGGCTTGCCTTCGATGAGGTGAAAGCCCGAAAAGAGGAACTTGGATTGTGGTCAGATCCCACACCGATTCCGCCATGGGACTGGCGGAAGCTGTCGCAGGAAGAAAGAGAGGAACGGCAGTGATTTTTGCTATCCGTTGAAAAACCGGGACATGCACGCAGGACGACTGGAAGCCATCGTGCCTATAGGTCTCCTGCTCGAGCCAGTCCCGTTCTTCAACAGGCTGTTCGGTTAGGTTATCGCATCAAGGTCCGCGAGACTATTGAGGAGTTCGATGCGGGTTTGGCAACGTTCAGCTGCTTATAAATTCCCGTTGAGTCGTGCTCTTCTGCGTCAACCTTGGCTGCGTCAACCCTGGCTGCGTTTCCTGCGGCGGCATTCTGTTTGGGAGGACAGGAAGAGTTTCATGTAGTCTGCTACACGGATACGCTCGTCTGGACTCTGTCCGCCAACGAACTGGATTCCCACGACGCCATCGACTTGACGGACGACAGTGGCGTCAAGTCGGGATTCCAATTGCGTGGGAAGCAGCTCGAGACGGAATGTCACGTTGAGATTCTGCCCTTTTTTCAGGGAACCTTGTGAAAGTTTCACTGCCGCGCCAGTTTGGCTGAGATCGACCACTGTGGCGAAGATGATGCACGATGGGGTGCTGAGCTCACATCTGAGCGGAAAGCCGCTCGGCAGTCTCAGGCGAAATGTCGATCGGCGACTGGAGATAAGTCGTTCGTCGTTCTGCATGTTCTGTTCTTGATATGAGCGTGAGATTGCTGGTCAGGGTGCGGGTAACTCCACCATCGAATCAACACGTTTGGAGTTGCGGAAGTTCTCTCATTTTTCCCGATCTATGCGTCGTTCAGTGACAGGAATGCTGCCCTTTGAGCGGCTGACATCGCGCAATACAGGTCGAAAGAAATTCCTGGACGGGCTATTCTGATTCTGCCGTTGAGTTATCCTTTGTGAGTTCCAGCGACGATTGGCTGGTCGCGTTCCTTTCGTTCGATGGCTGGATATTCAATTGTGGCAGAACCTGTGAATCATTCGGCGGCTCTTTTCAATTTGACCCGCCTGCTACTGGATGAACGCAACGAACAAGGCTGGTGGACCGGAGAACTTTCGACGTCCGCCTTGTCGACGGCAACAGCCTGCATGGCTCTGAATCTCGCGATCAGATCGTCCGAAGGGGGGGCGGCAGAATGGAAACAGTTGCTTGAGAATGGTCTTCAGTGGCTGGCAGACAATCAGAACGCTGACGGAGGCTGGGGCGACACCGTTCTAAGCATCAGCAATATTTCCACAACGATGCTCGCGAATGCAGTTCTCGTCGCTGCTTGTCCGATTCTTGCCCCGCAACTCGCAAATGCCTTTGACGAGGCAATCTCACGATCCCGGAATTGGATCACAGATGCCGGAGGTGTTGCGGCCGTGTTGCGGCGATACGGCACTGACCACACCTTCTCCGTGCCCATTCTGACTCACTGTGCGCTGGCAGGAATTGTCGACTGGAAGCAGGTGATCCCGTTGCCGTTCGAGTTGGCTTGTGTTCCTGCGAGGTTTTACGCGGCCGTTCGAATGCCTGTTGTTAGCTATGCACTCCCGGCATTAATTGCAATTGGTCAGGTGATCTTTCGGCACAGAGGGCACTGGAATCCTTTGATGTCAGCGATTCGACGCATCTCCATCAGACCGACGCTGAAGGTACTGGAATCTATCCAGCCAAGTCACGGGGGTTTTCTTGAAGCAACACCACTGACCAGTTTTGTGTGTATGAGCCTCCTTGGATGCGGGCTGCATGATCACCCCGTCACTCAGCGATGTCTTGAATTCATCGAACGATCTGTTCGACCTGACGGAAGCTGGCCAATTGATACAAATTTGTCGACGTGGGTAACGACGCTGAGTTTGAATGCACTGTCGTCTTTGCCTGACTGGGATGACCAACTTTCAGGAGACGCTGTTGATGAATCCGTGCCAAAGACCACTGACATTGAACCAATTCGTCAGTGGTTATTGAATCAGCAATACAAGTCTGTCCATCCTTATACAAATGCAGATCCCGGTGGTTGGTCATGGACAGATTTGCCCGGAGGCGTTCCTGATGCCGATGATACTCCCGGGGCTATGCTCGCGATCATGAATCTGCGTCGGTCTCATGAGTCTCTTTCGGCCGATGAACGCAAGGCGCTCCGGAATGCAGCGGTCTGGCTGCTGGACCTTCAGAATCGGGACGGCGGATGGCCCACGTTCTGCCGGGGTTGGGGGAAGCTGCCATTTGATCGGAGCTCCTGCGACATCACTGCCCATGTGGTCCGCGCACTGTTCAAATGGCAGAATCGATGTCCTGAGGATGCGTCTGCAGTGAAATTAACGGAAAGAAGCTATCGGGCGATTTCGGCAGGGTTGGGTTTTCTGAAAAGCCAGCAAAGCCCCGATGGGACCTGGTTGCCCCTTTGGTTTGGTCATCAGTTCAACGCCAATGACGAAAACCCGTTGTACGGGACAGCGAAAATCGTCACCGCGCTGGGTGATCTGGCAGTTGGGTCCGGCAGGTTTGCTGAAGAGGCAATGGCCCTGGCACGGCCAGCTGTCTTGTGGCTTCTGCAGAACCAGAATGTGGATGGAGGATGGTCAGCAAGGCGAGGCCTGGAAAGTTCCGTCGAAGAAACGGGAATTGCTCTTGAAGCTCTGGTGTGCGACCCGTTGCTCGATGATTCAGGAATGTCGACCGACAAAATTCGATGCGTCCTGGATGCGGGAGCGAACTGGCTCGCCTGTCGGGTGAATGAAGGCACAGTGCAGTCGGCTTCGCCGATAGGATTCTATTTTGCAAAACTCTGGTACTTTGAACGGCTGTACCCAACCATTTTTGCACTCGGCGGTCTCGCCAAATGGCAAAACTGGGCAAAAAGAAAAGCCGCAACCGGCGGAAATGCACCAGGTTAGAGGTTTGCGCCAGAAAGATCGACCGGAAACTCGACGCAAGGGGTTCATCCGGTGATGATACGTCTATGATCCGTAGTGTGCGAATTGGATCACCGGCTCCATGACTTTCAATCACGGGAGTAGTTTGTGTCTATTGTTCCTGCCACTCAGAATGTGCTCGACGATTCAACCGAGAAACGCGACGACAATGCGCCGTCAACTCGCCTGCCTGCGAAGAATGAGCACCCCGCCACGTCGAGCGACCGCAGTCACGTTTCTGACTCACCAGTTTCTGTCTACGATGAAATGGAAGAGGATGCTCCTGCACCGGTGAGAAAGAAAGGGCGGCGGAGAAGTACAACTCATCTGAAAGCAGTCCCTGAAACTCTTGAGCTGCGAGAGAAGGTAAAGCTGGCGGCCGAGCAATACGCCCGCGAACTGGACCGCGCCAGGGCTTTCACTCGAGACGAGCTGGAACATCACGGACGCACCTTACTCGAGCAGCTGAACCTGCCCGAAAAGTACCTTGGCTTTTCAATGGTGATGGTTGGCAATTTCTTCTGGAAACAGCAGTTTCTTGCGATTCCGTTCAATCGCCGAATGCTGTTATTGCCCCACTGCCTGAAACATGCGGAGGGTTGTCCGGCCGAGTACACCCAATTCGGGCTGGATTGCGAACGTTGTGGGGCGTGTTCGATCGCCGACTACAAGGTGCGTGCGGAGCAACTCGGATACAAGGTGCTGGTGGCAGAAGGTTCGCCCGTCGTTCTGAAAATTATTGTGTCCGGTTACATTGACGGGATCCTTGGTGTCGCATGCCTGAATGTGCTCGAGAAAGCGATCGATAAGGTCCTGATCGCGGGAGTACCTTCATACGCTGTCCCACTGCATTCCGGCGATTGTCTGAATACGACGCTCGACGAATCGTGGGTTTGGGATGTGCTGGACAAGTACGAGCCACTTCCTGACAAAACGACCGTCAGCTATGTGCCGTTGATGCGGGCGTCCTCCCGAATGTTCGAAGGCGACTTTGAACGTCTGATTCCTCGGATACGGACAAAGGATGCTTCTCGGCGGGACACGCCGGTTGCCTTCACTGAATCGATTGCTTACGAATGGCTGTCAAAGGGGGGAAAGCGATTTCGTCCTTTCATAACGCTCGCGGCCTGGTATTCCGCGTCAAATTCCGAAACGCTGACCATTGGTTCCGAAACGCCCGCGATTCCCGATGCTGTATGTCGGGTGGCAATGGCCATCGAAGCTTTTCATAAGGCATCCCTGGTTCATGACGACATCCAGGATGACGATGCGTTCCGCTACGGTCGCGAAACGCTTCATCGTAAACATGGCGATGGTCAGGCGATCAACATCGGTGACTATCTCATTGGTATGGGTTACCGGTTGATTTACGCGGCACGAGAATTGAGCTCGGACGTGGCGGCCGACATTCTGGACAGCATGTCCACCGCACATATTCGACTTTGTGACGGGCAGGGAGCGGAAATGCGTTTTCAGCAGTCTCCAAACTGGGACATTACTCCGCTGGACGCACTACAGATTTATGCATTAAAGACTTCGCCTGCTTTTGAGGCAGCGCTTTACGCAGGACTGAGGCTGGCAAACCACCCGCTGGCCAACTCCGAAATCGTACCGCAGTTCTGTCGTCACGTGGGCGTTGCATTTCAGGTGCTGAATGACCTGAAAGACTGGTCCGGGGACGCTGATAACAAGATGCTGGCAGGACAGGATGCCTTAGCACTCCGGCCGACCGTCCTTCTGGCTCTGGCGTTGAAGGACGCGACGGATGAACAGCGTGAAACTCTGCGGAAGGTTCTTGTCGATGCCGAGGACGCGGGTTCAGAGATTACTCGCATTCACAGAATCAGAACAGTATTCGAGGAATGCGATGTTTTTGAAAAAGCAGAAGTCATTGTCGATTGCTCACGCGAGAAAGCAGAAGCGTTGATTGAGCGTGTTGAGGATGAACGGATTCGCGATCTGCTGAATTTCTTTCTCGAAACCGTACTTGCACGGGAAGGGTCTCCGAGTGCTCTGCCTCAAACGCAGGAATCATCGACCCCGGTTTTTGCCAGTCCTGGGGTACCGAGCCCCGCCGTGTCCCTGGTTCCTTTAAGAATTCCGAATTCGGTCTAGACTGGGCCATCGATTCCAATATTCCACGATGGTTCGGCCTGCACATTGTCTTCAACCGTTCGACATTTTCTGGAACTCATTCGTTTCAGCCACACTGTTTTCGCATTGCCGTTCGCATTACTGGCGGCTGTGATGGCGTGGTTTGAGCCCGGTACCGTTTTTCGAGTTCGGGATCTCGTCGGAATTCTTCTTTGTATGGTATTTGCTCGGTCCGCAGCGATGGCCTTCAACAGGCTGGTGGATCGCCGGATCGATGCCGCGAATCCCCGAACGTCCGGACGCCATATTCCAGCCGGACTGCTTTCTGTCAAGGCCGTGGTGGCGTTTACCATTATCACCAGTCTGGCGTTTCTGGCTGCCACACTGGTGTTTCTCCCTAAGCTATGGCCCCTTCGGCTTTCGATTCCAGTACTCCTGTTCCTGCTTGGCTATTCGTATTCGAAACGCTGGACTAGCTTGTGCCACTACTGGCTGTCAGCTGCATTGATGATGTCCCCAATCGCCGCCTGGATAGCCGTGCGTGATGAAATCGCGCTGCCGCCGCTGCTGCTTGCCGGCGTTGTGTTTTTCTGGGTGGGTGGATTCGACATTCTGTATGCATGTCAGGATGCTGAGTTCGACCAGACATCCAGATTGCACAGTATTCCAGCCAGATTTGGTATACCGCGGGCGTTGCAGATCGCATTCGTCAGTCACGTAATGACCATCGCGATGTTGTTTCTCTTGTGGTGGTACGCAAGCATGGGCAAGATTTTCCTAACGGGCAGTATCGCAATTACCGGTCTGTTGTTCTATGAACATTCTCTGGTTAAGCCCGGCGATTTGAAGCGGGTAAACATGGCGTTCTTCAACGTGAATGCAGCCATCAGCTTCGGTGTTTTTGTCGTGGGTACTCTCGACCTGTGGCTCAAAGGATAAACAATGAACTTGTCACCCGAACCAACACTCGCGTCAATTGCTGATAAAGTGATGGCTGGTGAACGACTGACTTTTGATGAAGGCGTGTGGCTTGATGAGACAGCTGACCTTCATTCGCTGGGACAGCTTGCGAATATTGTGCGAGAACGGCGGAATGGAAACATCGCATACTACAACACCAACATCCATCTGAACCCTACAAACGTCTGCGTTTATCGATGTCGGTTCTGTGCGTTCCGAGCAGACCTGAAAGACGAAAAGGCGTACACATTCACGGATGAGATGCTGCGTGAACGAGTCCTCGAAGGTCGTGCATCGGGGGCCACTGAAATTCACGTTGTTGGTGGCCTGCATCATAAGAAGAGCTTCGACTGGTACCTGAATGTGATTCGGGTGATTCACGAAACGTGCCCGGAGATCCACGTGAAAGCATGGACGCCCGTCGAAATCAGTTGGTTTAGCTTTATCACGAAAAAACCTGTCGAATGGGTCCTGAAACAAATGATGGATGCGGGACTTGGCAGCATGCCTGGTGGTGGCGCGGAGATCTTTGATCCGGAAGTACGAGGGCAAATCTGTGAGCACAAAGCTGATGCGAACGTTTGGTTTGACGTGCATCGCGCGGCTCATCAACTGGGGCTGCGTTCAAATGCAACCATGCTTTATGGTCACATCGAGAAAGCTCGCCATCGAATCGATCACCTCATTCAGCTGCGAAATCTTCAGGACGAGACGGGAGGATTCCAGACATTCATCCCACTGGCTTTCCACCCCGAGAATACCGAACTTGCTCACCTGAATAAGCCGGACGGATTGTTCGATCTTCGAATGGTCGCCTTGTCGCGACTTATGCTCGACAATTTCGATCATATCAAAGCGTACTGGATCATGCTCGGTGAGCAAACAGCTCAACTTGCGCTGTCCTATGGTGCAGACGACATGGATGGTACGGTTGTCCATGAACTGATCTACCACGACGCCGGAGCGAAGACACCGGAAGGACTGACTGTGGAATCATTGCATCAATTGATTCGTGAAGCGGGCCGGGAACCCGTCGAACGTGACACGCTTTACCGGAGGGTGATTCGGAATGGGGCCGAATGGTCGGTTGGGGAGAATGCAGCTGTGCAGGGATCCTGATGGACGCATCCTGAAATTGTTGTTTTTCCGGGCCTGAACGGCGGGATCTGTTCGAAGAATTCTCCGCCTGCTCGACTGGCGAATCATTTTCGGCCGCCGGGGCTAACACATCAGAATAAATCTGAGATGACATCGCCTTCTGAAAGCAAATTGAACGGTCGACCTTCGGCGTCCACTGCCTGAAGGTCCTGAATTCCCATGGCATGGTAGACGGTGCGTGTGACGTCGGCTGGGGTCAACGGCTTTTCTGCCGGGTATTCGGCGAGTCGGTCGCTGCTTCCATACGTTTGTCCTCCCTTGATGCCGCCTCCCGCCATGACATCTGTCAGGCAGTGTGTCCAGTGATCTCGACCAGCACCGGCAGCTCCTCCGGAACGACGATCCCCGATTTTTGGCGTCCGGCCCATTTCGCTGGTGACCAGGACAAGGGTTTGTTCAAGCAATCCGCGATCAGCAAGATCTTCGATGAGCGCGGAATAGCACCGGTCGAATTCAGGCAGAAGGTAGTTCTTCAGGCAATTAAAATTGTCACCATGGGTATCCCATCCACCCGCGCTTTTGCAAGCTTTGGCGAGCTTCTCGTTTTCCTTCCAGAATACCGTGATGAAAGGAACCTCAGCCTCAACAAGTCGCCGCGCCATCAGAAGACTCATGCCGTTCACCGTTTCGCCGTAGCGTTGTCGAAGCGATTCCGGCTCTGACGAAACATCGAATGCCTCAGCAGTCTGCGACGATGTGAGCAGTGAAAACGCGCGGTCCTGCTGTCTCGACCAGGTGCCGGCCGGGGCGATTCCGTCAAGAAGTTGTCGTGAGCGGTCCACGGCAGAGAGCAGTTCTCGTCGGGAAGTCATTCTTCCGGGATCATTGCCCGACATAAGTTCCAGTGAAGGTGCGTGGAACCTGAGTGGCTCGACTGCATTCCCCTGCAGGTATAAAGGGTCATGTTCCACGCCAAGCTTTGCGGAAAACTGACCTGGCCGTGTGTAGGGGGCTTTGCTGGGTTTGTGGGGTAATGTGATGGCGTTCGGCAGCCATGGATGTCGGGGCCGCCGCGAGGCGACGACGGAACCCATGAATGGCCAGTCATCAGCCATCGGCGTGCGATTATTTCCCAGCGACAGAAACGTAGGGTCCGGCTCATGACCGGTCAGGTTGTAATAATAGCCCGCGTGATGATCATTAGTATTCACCTTTGCGCCAACCGAATTCAGCAGCGCAAGGTGATGTGCCTGTCGTGATAAGAGGGGAAGGTGTTCTGAAAGCAGAACTCCGGGAGCCGACGTCGAAACAGGATTGAATGGCCCCCGATACTCAATCGGTGCTTTCGGCTTCAGGTCCCACATATCGATATGTGAGGCTCCGCCGCAAAGAAAAAACAGGATTGTCGACCGCGCAGGCCCCCTTCGCACAAGCCCACCGTCGCTTGTCTCGCCCTGAACGCGTGACGTATTGCCGAAAACGGGGCTACCAAATGCAAACCCAGCCCCGCCAACTGTAGACGCGACAAGCATTCCCCGACGTCTGATGGCTGGTGAGGTGGTTACAGGCGAAGCTGAAGCCGAGCGATTCGTCATTATTCGTCATCTCCTGTCGACATTACCGGCACGCAGCGACGAGGCGTGGGGGAAATCAGAGTCAGGTCAGTATCTTTGAAATGGGTTCGCCTTCGTGAGCAATCCTGAATGGCCGACCCGACCCGGAAAAGAATTCTTCCTTCAGAGGCAAGCCGCAGGCAGCCGCAATTGTTGCATTCAGATCCTGTGGGTAACAGTGCCCGTCTTCTACTGAACGACCTTCTTTATCGGTTTGTCCAATGACCTGTCCGCCTTTGATCCCGGCTCCGGCAAGCATGCAACAGAACGCTGCCGGATGGTGATCTCGACCGGCATTCTGGTTAATCGTCGGCGTTCGGCCGAATTCTGTCCCCAGAACTACCAGTGTCTTTTCCAGCAGTCCTCGCTGCTTCAGGTCGTCCAGTAATGTCGTCACTGCCTGATCCATTTCGGCAGTCTTCTGGATGAGATTTGTTGATGAATAGATATCGTTGTGATTGTCCCAGCCGCCGTATTCGACTTCAACGAAGCGAACTTTTTTCTCAACCAGTCGTCGTGCAAGAAGACAACCCTGCCCGATCCTGTTTTCACCATATTGTTCTCGGACTTCCGCAGTTTCTTTGCTGATATCGAATGCTTCAAGATCCGGGCTCTGCAGCAGCCTGACAGCTTCGCGGTAATAGTCAAGATAAGCATTGACTTCAGTCGTCGGATACCGCGATCGGAATCCACTCTCAAACTTACCAATCAGCCGCTGTCGAGCCTTGAAATTCTTTTCGTCCAGGTACTTCGGAGATCGTGTGTTCTGCAATCCAAGTTTGGGGTCTGCGACGGGTGCCGGCGAAAATTCTGCATCCAGATATCCCTGTCCCGGGTGTCGGTTCGCTCCACCAATCACCACGCTCCCCGGCAAATCCTTGTTTAATTTGCCTTGAACATGTGCCAGCCACGCGCCGAGAAATGGGTGGCGAATCGAACCGATCATCTTGTAACTGGTTCGCATCAGGTAGACGGCCTGTTCGTGGGCGCCCGTTTCAGTTGTCATTGAACGAATCAGTGCGAGCTGGTGCATCTGTTTCGCAAGCAATGGCAGATGATTTCCCAGACTGATACCCGGCACAGACGACTGAATTGCTTTCGTCTCCCCACCCGCATCGGTGCCCGGCTTGGGATCGAACGTATCGATGTGGCTCATCGCTCCGTTCATGAACAGGTAAATAACATGTTCGGCCCTGCGGGCAGCCGTGGGCGAACTTGCTGCAAACAGCGCGTCGGCATAATTCAGAATACTGACACCCATGGCGGATCGAGCCAGTTGTTCAATGAATGTGCGTCTGCCGGGCAGATCTGTTTTTTGCATTGTCGTCAGCATCGATGATTCCTTCAGGCAAACTGCTCAGGAAGCCGTCCGCTCAAGAGTCCTACTGAATAAAAAGAAACTCTTTCGTGTTGATAAGTGCCCAGATCACATTGCCGAAACCAGCTGCACCTGCCGTTCGGATTTCATTTCTGGCGACATCCTCTTCGCTGCTTTTGGGGGCGCGGGTAAGGATGCTGTAGAAGATGACATTGATGCGATCGCTCACCGGGCCGACCCGAAGGACGTTGTCGTAGATGACGGATCCCTTCTCCAGCATCATATGGGTGATTTCTCCGTTAAACATGGTGAGGATCTGACCCACACTACCGTCCGTATTGGCAGCATCAATCAATTCGCGATCCCCTTGCCCAAACTGCCGAAGAAAGTGGTCCGGCGGCAAAGGCAGGGGCAGTTCAGAGGCACGTTCAAGCGTAATCTGGCCCTTGTACGTATTGCGTTGACGGGTCAGTTTTCGCTGGGCAGCAGCACTGAACGTCGCGTCGTATTGCTCTGCTGCTTTCTTGACATCCTCCGGAGTGGCTTTGTCAAGATCCAGGTCAACAGCGTCCGCGAGCTTTCCTGTGGAAGGGCGCGTAAATGACTCGAAATCGTAGACAGCCAGTGTCAGCAACGAATCCCAGATTTGTTCAGCGGTCATCCGGCGGAGGACAGGGCCCGGAAAGTAGTATGGTTCTGTAAAATCGATATCCGTGCCCGTGGCTTCCCGCTGCCAGGTCCGCGTGTTGTAGATAATGCGTTGAAGCTCCCGTGTGTCGAAACTGAGTCGGATGAGTTCCGCTGTGAGAAAGTCAAGCAGTTCGGGATTTGAGCAAAGACTGTCGTCCTTGATATCACTGACGGGTTCAATCAGTCCAATCCCAAAAGCATGTTTCCATAGTCTGTTGGCAATGTTCTTTGCGAAGCGAGGGTTCTCAGGAGATGTCATCCAGCGCGCCATTAGTTCTCGCTGCGACTCCCCCGGCCTGGCTTCAGGAATGGAACCAAATATTGGTTTCGGTTTCACGAGATCGTTCGGCTTGCCATTGTCGTAGGCGTAGTCGTGTGGCAGTTTGAGTTTCCTGCCCGGATTCTCCCAGACCTCAAACAGGTTCGCGTTAATCATTCGGCTGTACGAACCATTCGTATTGAACGAAGGGTCCTTCTTCTTCATTTCGTCACGGAGTCGGGTCAGCGGATTGCCCTGAGTGAATTTCTTCTTGTCTCCAACTCCGGCTCTGGTCAGCGTGCCGTATGTGAACGAAGCCATCTCATAGTATTCATGCTGGGTCCACCGATCAAATGGATGATCATGGCATTGCGCGCATCCGATCTGAGTCCCCAGAAAGACCTGAACCGTGTTATCCACGTAGTCCAGGTCCATTCCGGAATCACGCATGACATAACCGACGGCGGGGTTCTCCCAAATCCTGCCTTCGGCAGTCAGCATTTCGTACACCCATTTATCATAGGGTGTGTTTTTAGCGATCGATTCCTTGATCCATTCGTGGTAGGGCTGAGCAATCTGATTATTGTTGGTGGGGTGGTCCTTGAGTCGAAGAGTGTTGCCCCAGTAGTTGAACATGTGGCTGACGTGGTCCTGAGATCCCAACAACTCATCCACCAATTGTGCCCGACGGTCCGCGTCGCCAGACTGGACAAACGCACCGACTTCCTCCAGCTTCGGAATTCGCCCGGCGATCTGCAGGTAGGCTCGGCGACAGAAAAGTGAATCCGGAAGCGTGGAGTTCGGCGTCACGCCGTGCCTGGAATACTGGGACTCAACCAGCTTATCGATTCGGGAAGCTGCTTCGAGTACGGCGGAACGTCGCCCCGAATCGAGCGGCTTCACAGGCGGTCCCTCGACTTTTCCGGAACCACGGGGGATGCGACTTGCTGGTGGTGCCTTTTGGGCAGGCGCCGAATCAAATGGAATACAGAGGATGAGTCCAAAGATGAAAGCAGACGACTTCAGGAAGCGGAAACCCACGCGCATAAGACTGGTCTCACGTTCAGGTTGCTCTGGGCGGACGATAGCGTCTTGATTCGATGCAAAGATGTCTGGGAGCCGTCAAGGACGACGGGCAGGAATTCTGTCAGGGCGAAGGCACGTTGACAAGCTCCGTATTTTGTCCTGGGGTGTAAAAGTTGCATTGAAGCATCGGGGGGTCAGGCAGGTCTTGTAGAAGTTACAGCCGGCCTCTGGAGTGCGCTTCTTCCAATATCTTCTGTCGCCATGAATTTGACGCGAGCAGAAATTGCGATTTTGGGCCGCTCATCGCCTTTCGCCGGAAGCTGCGGCGATTTCTGCCCGGTGGATCTGATTGAAATGGTCGATATGTTATTGCTTTGCGATTCAACGGGAAACTCGTCAGAATCTGGACCTGTCTGGCACAGGGATTGCCTGTTGGAAGGGGTACTTGTGCAGAAATCCAGGGGTTCTCAATCGAACTGAGGGAAGTCTGAACCAGTGTGGCTGATCCAAACCAAAAGTCTGTACGACGCGCTGAATTGGCCGCTGCGCAGCTGGATTCATTTCGCCATCGCGCTACTTGGACTGGTCGTGCTGATTTGGGCGATTGTTCGATTGGTTGCGCGAGTGAACGAAGATACTGATCCTGCCGAAGCAGAACACGATATGCTGCTGGTGCTTGCTGAATTACGTCGTGAGGGTGACCTCACACAGGAAGAATTCCGATCCATCAAAAGTCGTTTAGATCAGAAGAAAGACGGATCTGTCCAGTCAAAAACCAGGACCGCATCTGCCGCAGAAACTGCCGATGATGCGGGTGGTCAAGATCAGGGCACTGTGAATCGAAAAGTCAGGCCTCTTCAGTCTGATGAGGTCCCTGAATCAGGAACAGGAACGGCTGCAGATTCAACGGGTGAACCGTCACCCGGGGATGAGCAGGATTAATAAATCACCCATTTACAAACAGGCCGCCTCCACAAGAGGCTGTCGTCGAATTCGGTTGGCAGGGATGCCGACGGTTTTGGAGTAGCCATCACCTGCAACCCATTCGTCCAGTGAAGTTTGTTCTACGGACTCTCTCCTCCGGAGCCAGGAAGGACAAACGAGCGGATGACTGACCACCAAAGGGATAACAATGCCATCAGGTAAGGAATTTGGAACAGGTAAGTCTTCACAAAGCGGCAAACGAAACGCGAATTGTTCTTTCTGCCGAAAGAGCTACCGCGAAGTTGGTCCGCTTGTAGAAGGCCCGGAGGATGTCTATATCTGCGGGGAGTGTATCGAGCTTTGTCAATCGATACTCGACCAGGAACGTCGTCGCCGTGGGTCAACGAAAAAGATGTTCAACCGCGTGCCAACGCCGCGGGAGATCGTTTCAGAACTCGACCAGTACGTGATTGGGCAGGATCGATCCAAGAAGCTTCTGTCGGTTGCCGTCCACACGCACTACAAGCGTTTGATGCACAACCTTGAGGTTGGCAAGGAGGATGTCGAAATCGAAAAATCGAACATCCTGCTGATCGGACCTACGGGAAGCGGAAAAACACTGCTCGCCAAGACACTGGCCAAGTCGCTGCAAGTGCCCTTCGCAATCGGGGATGCCACGACGCTGACAGAGGCCGGTTATGTGGGCGAAGACGTAGAGAACCTGCTTCTCAAGCTGCTTCATGCAGCCGATTTCGATATCGAAGCCGCTCAGCGCGGTATCATCTTCATCGATGAGATCGACAAGATTGGCAAGACAAGCCAGAATGTCAGTATCACTCGGGATGTCTCAGGCGAAGGCGTACAGCAGGCGTTGCTGAAGATGCTTGAAGGTACGGTTGCGAATGTTCCGCCACAGGGCGGTCGTAAGCATCCGGAGCAGCAGTATATCCAGATCGATACCACCAACATTCTGTTCATCTGTGGCGGGACGTTCGTCGGTCTGGAAGACATTATTGCTCGCCGAATGGGCAAGAAGGTCATTGGATTCGGCAATAAGTCCGACACTGCAGAAGAGCGGCTCCGCGAAGAACTGCTTAGCCAGGCCAATGTGGAAGATGTCATGGAATTCGGTTTGATACCGGAGCTTCTCGGGCGCCTTCCAGTCCTGGGATCGCTGGCTCCGCTTAACGAAGATGCTTTGATGCGTGTGCTGACCGAGCCGAGGAACGCGTTGACTCGACAGTACAAGAAGATGTTCGAGATGGAAGAGTGCGAGCTCGATTTCAGTGAGGGGGCCCTCCGGGAAATTGCACGTCTGGCCCGAACACGCGAAACCGGTGCCCGCGGGCTCCGTAGCATCGTCGAAAGCGTGATGTTCGATTTGATGTTCGAACTGCCTGAACTGGAACGCGGCCAGAAATTCCTGATCACTGAAGAGATGGTTCGTGGCGAACGAAACGTCATTCAGAAGCCTGATTCTGCCGCAGCATAGGGGTCATTTGAAATCGCGTTCTCAACTCATGAACCGACGGACGGCCTGCTGAAATCTCAGCAGGTCGTTTTTTCTTTTGCGGCATGATCATTAGCTGATGTTCAGGTCAGCTCTCGCGTCACGCGCATTCAGCAAATGTGTGTTCCAGTCTCCGGCCAGATAGAGAGAACCTGCCTTCGAAAATGCCGCAATAGGTGGCTCGTACATTAGCACACCAGAGCCTGTGTCTTCGATGAGTCAACTCGGCAATGGGTTCGGAAAGGCATTGTTCTGCAGGACGGTTTCTGGCCCATGGAGGAACCAAAGAGAATGGGCGATGGCAACTGGATCATGGCTGGTCTGCAGGTGATCGATGGAATCGGGAAGGCAAACAATCCTGCCGCTGTGGCGATCAGTCATGGAGACAACCTACTCGCCCGGGATCTTCTGACGATTCCCAGAGCCAATGATGTTGCGTTGTGGGGCGAGTCAGCCGTGGTTGTCCATGGACATCGTGTGACGTGTATTTCCCGCTATGGTCGCCCCATTGAACGCGACGAGAAACTCGACATCGCCTGTTCAAACAACGAGGGGCGTGGTGCCAATCGAAATTCGGCTGAACTTGCGATTTCTGGATTGGTATCCCCAACGCAGCATTAGGATGGCCAGCCGAGGAAGTCCTTGATGCAGGCAATGCCTTCAACTGCTCTCAGGGACTGTTCGCGTGTGTTTGAAGAGAACACTTCGCGTAGCATCTGGCTGCTCTCAATGAGCGTTTCGTTGCCGTCAGACAGCTCTAATGTTGTTGTAGTTCGCCGGATTGGTATTTCGCTCGCAGAGTGCGGTAGCGGCGTTCCAGGATCACTGTGATCAACGCGATCAGCACAAATCCTCCGTACTTGATGACGGGGTGGTCCCGATCAGCCACCTTTGCAATCTGTTCGGCAAAAAAGTACATGATGCCGTTGCCCAGAAAGCTTCCGAGTACGATACCGGTAAAAGTAGCGAACCTGCTCATCCCAAGAAGGCGGCCAAAAACGGACCCACCGACGGCTCCTGTTGCGGTGAGTGGGAACATCACGAAACCGGTCAATCCAACAAATGTCGCTCGACGCATCCATGGATGGGCATCCAGAATAAAATGCCCGTCCGTCACGAGTGCCAGAACGCGAGTACCGATCAGGGGGATTCTGAAGAGGAATCCGATATGAAATGCCAGGACAAGCGCTGTCATGACATCCATCCACATGACCAGCAGGAACAGGTGCTCAGCAGAAAGTGGGCCGCTGAAGTCCAGGAATGCGGCTTCAGAGCCTGTCAGAATAATGAATCGTCCCATGACCCACGCCGACAATGCGGCCGCTCCGACAATTCTCCCCGCAAACTTCGTCCCCGCAAGCACCGCCAGCAATGCTGTGGCAACAATGGAGACTGCGAAGGGCCCATAGAGGGTCAATCGCCAAAGCAATGGTGAACGTCGTCGGAAATCGTCTTCCGTCGAGTGCAGTTCTTCCATGTCGACGGCGTCCGCGTTCGCAGGCTGCTGGGCCTGCAACTTTGGGATCTTTTCCGCTGCGGAATCCGTGTCGATGCCAGTTGGGGGCTGAAATGCGTTTGATGGAAGATTCATTGAGATACGTCAGCAACTTGAATCGCTGAATGCTGGACCAATCGTATCAGGCCGACAAATGGGATGCCCCGAGTAAGAATGCCGAACCAATCGGGATGTTGCCAAACTTACCTGCCCGTGTCGACAGTCACTCCGCTGCAGTCGACATCATTCCAGATGAACAGAAAATGACGCCCCCGATAGAACGGTAGATCGTGCAGAATGCGACTTTTCCAGCGGTCGACTTCTTCAGTGTGCGCTTCCGTACGGGCTGAGGCTCCACTAGTATCCTTCCGAAGGAACCCGCTGGAAATCCCGTATTGCCGCACGGAGCCATTGGGAACCGGTTTCCGTTTATCTGTCCACCATGATTTTGTGACCACCTGAAAAATCGAGCCCAACCGACATGACACAACCGAATGCCTGCCTCGATCGTCGTCAATTTCTCTCATCGACACTTGCGGTTACCGGGATGGCGGCAACCGCGGCCGGAGTTCGTTCAGCAAATGCCGACGAATACGCAGCAGATGCACCGCCGGTCCGATATCCGGATCCGCGTCTCATCAAATTGGATGATCGTTTCAGCAAGCTCATTCTCGGGAACACGCCTGTTCAGCGGATTTACCACAGCAAGAACATGCTTTGGGCAGAAGGTCCGGCATGGAACGCTGTTGGGCGATATCTCTTGTGGAGCGATATCCCCAATAATGTTCAACATCGCTGGCTGGAAGAGGATGGTCACGTCAGTGTCATGCGGAATCCCGCGAACAACAGCAATGGGAATACGTTTGACTTTCAGGGACGCCAGATTTCCTTTGAGCACCTGACCCGCAGTGTTGTTCGGTACGAACATGATGGGACGCGGCAAGTCCTGGCGAATTCGTTCGAAGGGAAATCATTAAATGCGCCGAATGACGGTGCTGTGCATCCCAACGGCGACATCTGGTTTACCGATCCGGGCTATGGTGGTCTGATGGACTACGAAGGTGCCCTGGCCGATACCGGGTCGGTGCAGCCTTACCAGAAGGAGGCGGTTTATCGAATCGATGCCAGCACCGGCAAACTGCACCAGATGACAGTGGACATCAATAAACCAAACGGACTTTGCTTTTCGCCGGACTACAGGAAACTGTATGTCGCTGACACCGGAGCATCGCATTATCCGAACGCCCGAAAGGAGATCAAAGTCTGGGATATTGTCGGAGAAAAGAGCCTGGCAAACGGGCGCACCTTCGCGTCAATGATGATGGAAGGATCAGGAAGTGAACCAGGGCCAGTCGGTGGTTTTGCCGATGGGATTCGTGCTGATATTCACGGCAATATCTGGGCAAGTGCTGGGTGGGTGGGTGCCGGGTACGACGGCGTTCATGTGTTTGCTGCCGAAGACGGCGTTCGCATCGGACAGATTCTGCTGCCGGAAATCTGTAGCAACGTTTGTTTTGGTGGCACGAAAAGGAATCGATTATTCATGACCGCCAGTCAGTCAGTCTATGCCGTTTACGTAAACACGCGAGGTGCCCACCTCACGTAAAGGCAAGCCCGACGTTACTGCTTTTGAGCGGTAGCAATTGGCCCCTGGCCGCAAGATGTCTGTGAGTCTGCTGCAGTGTTTATTTTCTGCGTGATGGCCTCGCGTTCCGTCTGTTTCCAGTCTTTCACGCTGAAATTCTTCAGGGAGATTCTGCCAACGTGTGGAGTCGAGAAATACCGTTCAAAGTTGATATCGCCGGTGTCATCGAGATCATGGGGTCGTCGCTGTACAGTCGACTGGACACTCCTGTCAGAGAACTCATTCAGAATGCGCACGACGCCGTCATGCGCAGAAGGCGGCGGGATCTGGATTTTCGAGGACGAATTGACATCCAGCAGGATGCCATCGCCAACACGCTGACGTTTAACGACGATGGGATCGGCTTAAGTGTCGAGGAGGCTGAACAGTTTCTTGGCACACTGGGGATTGGGATCACGGGTTTGCTGAAGGGCCGTGGAAGTGACGAACAGAGGCAGAGCGTCTCTGGTGATGGTTCTCACTTGATCGGTCAATTTGGAATTGGACTGTTCAGCGGGTTTCTTCTGGCTGATCGGATCCGTGTCGAGAGCCGATGCGAGGATACTGAGGAAGCCGTTTGCTGGGAAGCCGGCGCGGGGACCAGCATAAAGTTGTCTGAAGGCAGCCGGGATCAGGTTGGCACCACGGTGACCCTGTTCTTAAAACCTCAGTTCCACGGGCTCGCGGAAGACGCCGATCTGCTGGAATCCACAATCAAGGAATACGCGGACTTTCTAACGGTTCCGATTTACCTGAACGATAATACGGCTCGCGTTAACATCATCAACGCGTCGTGGTTTCAACCCACTCCTGATCCCGAAGAAGTAGAACTCGAATTGGCGAGTTACTTCAGTGAATCGCCTCTGGATGTGATACCAATCCGGATTGAAAAGCCCGTTGGAATTGCCGGCGCGCTGTATATCTCACCTCAGCGAACGCCTGGATTTGCAGATGAAGCTACGGTAGCCGTCACGGTGCGACGGATGGTGATTTCGCGAAGAATTCGGGAACTGATCCCACAGTGGGCCAGTTTTGTTCGCGGGGTGCTGGAACTGGAAGGCTGTTCGCCCACAGCAAGTCGCGAAGACCTCGTACGGGACGATGCTTTTCGTCGCGTCCAGTCAGCGATCAGTGAATTCATCTACGAACACCTGGAACGAATTGCTGTTGAACAGCCTTCGCGACTGGAAGCCATCGTTAACTGGCATCGCTACACGCTGACCGGAGCATCTTTGGGTGAACCACGCCTGAGAGCCATTCTGCGGACTGTCTACCGCTGGCAGACATCTCAGGGGCAGATGACATTCGATGAAGTAATCAAAGCCAGCCAGGCAGACCCACTTTTCGAATCGGATGCAGACTGCGTCGTTTGGTATAACGCAGATCGCCGACAGGAACGCTACATCGACGATGTATTTTCCACCGTTCCATCACCGTGTGTGCATACATTGCGTAGTTTCGAGGAATCGTTGCTGGCAGCGATGATCGCAGATACCTACGAGAAACATATTGACCTTCGATCAGCAAGTCCTTCGTCTGCCAATTTCGCAGAGTCGGTTCTTGGGATATCCGAGATGCAGGACGCTTCTGCAGAATGGTTGGAATTCATGAATTCGACCGGGGCGTCAATTCTTGTCGCGTCATACAACGCTTCACAACCGGTTGTCGCGTTTCTTAACGAGCGTTACGAGCTGGCTCAGACCTTCGAAGATCTTCGGAAGGGCGGTGATATACCGCAGGGATTTCAACGGCTGATAGATGCCCACTTCCAACAGGCGCCGACTGGCCGCAATGAAGTCATTCTGAACCGCGAACATCGGCTCGTTCAGAGGGCGTTGAAGCAGGGAACTTCAAGCCCGCTTGCCAGTGTCCTTCGACTTCTGGTCAATAATGCGCTGACCGCAGCTGGTGCAGGCAGAAGTCGTGATGCATCGAAGGCCCAGATTGAGGACCTGGACTGGATTGCCGAAGCACTTTGGGGGCGGGACTGAATGAGCCAGAGCAGAACGATAGCAGCGTCCCTGCAACAGGAACCGTAGTCACCGAAAACAAAGCATCGGGAGATGCATTGAAGGCTTATCGGCGTTTTGGCTTCGGATCCAGATTGAGATCAATCTGACCAGGCTCCAGCGTCGATTCCACCCCGTCTGCAGGTATCTCTGTTCCCGAGATCCAAAGCATCGCATTCAGAACGACTTTCCTGAAATTATCGTTGCTCCAGTTGTCGTGAAAATGTCCACCGGTGAATCCGAATCCGCGGCCACCATCCGGACGTTCTACGGCCCACATCATCGCCTCAGCTCTTCCGCTGTTTGCTTCGATGTGTGCGTAGGGGCCTTTGGGATAGACATAGGGGCCGTCCCGAACGTCATCCGATGCGACCGCAACAAGCAGAGGGAAGAACTTCACTCCATCCACCTCAGCCGGCTCGTTGCCAGACAGGTCCGCAATAAACCTTATGTTAAAGTACCATTCATCACTGATCCTGAAAGGCTGGACGCCACGAGTCACAGGATGATCAGGAAGAACTGAAAAGTTAGGCTCCCAAATTGGATTGCAGGAAAACATGTTTTCGTAGTGCCCGCCAATCCATCGTTTCATTTCCTGCCCGGCCTGATCGGGAACCACCTCCACTCCGTAGTGCATACAGCCAATTCCGACACCTCTTTTTACCCATTCGTCGATCAATTTCAGACGGCGACCGTTCTCCTGAACGACTTCATGCTTACCTCCGCCGTCCATGTAAAAGACCACCGCGTCGGCGTCGGCAAAGATAGACTCGTCTCTGGGCCATCCATTCAGGACGAATTCAACCCTGAGTCCAGGAACGTTCTTCAGGCACGAAGTCAGCAATTGTACGCCTGCGTTGAATTCATGCATCCGCGGCGGGTGCGATGGCTTTCCAGCGATAATGACCAGCTTCTGATCCGCAGGTGCGGACGATGCGGCGATCGCCAAAAAGCAGGCCGTCATCAGAAACGGACGCAGTCGGGTCAACAGGATTTGGACGATCATCAGATTCAATTCCCCAATACATGTCAGTGGGTTTCATGAAGCCCGACCAATTTACAGCAATGTCCTTTGAATGGAAGGATGGAAGTTCAATCGAAGTCCCGGGGCCCCGGAAAGGCAAAGTCCGATCTACCTCATACCGGGCTTTATCGTCCCCCCACCCTAGTCGTCAAAGTCCCTGACCGAATTCTCCAGCGTCTTCATGATCGCCATGAAATCACCGCTATTCGAGAGGATCTGTGCGCCCTGCTGCCGGCGAATCTGCAGATCCGCTTTGGAGCTGACAGGCATTCCCCATGCCTTGTTATGTTTTTTGCAGGCTGCTGCGGTCGCTGCAATGCCTGCCTCGAGCGTCAGATTTGTGGGGACCCGCTTGAGTCTCAAACCCAGGTCACCAGGCCCGACAAACAAACCATCCACTCCGTTGGTCGCGGCAATGGCATCCACGTTCTCGACGGCCTGAGGAGTCTCGATCTGTACAACCAGGAATGTTTCTGCGTTGACTTTCTCAGGATAGTCGGCGGGGAAGTCGACGTGGTAATCGGCATCCAGTCCGGCTCCATCCTGACCGCGGTCACCAATCGGTGGGAATTTGACCGCATCAACCAGAGCCCTGGCTTTTTCAGGGCAGCTGACATGAGGGATCATCAAGCCTGCAGCACCGTCCTCAAGGTAGCGGTAGAGTCGGGATTTCTCCAGCGTTGATGGTCGCACCATGATATCGATATTGTGAAGATGCGAATGAACCAGCAATGTCGCGACCTGTGAGTCACTCAGTCCACGATGCTCCAGATCCAGCCAAATGCAGTCATACCCAAAATGAGCAGCATGCTTAACGAATGCAGGAATGAAATGCCCCAGACAACACATCCGTACCGTCTGCCCGGCTCGAATTCGGGCAAGAGTCTTGCTGCTTCGCATGAACGATAAGTCTTAATAGGTGAAGAAAATGGGCAGGTAACCACACACAAACGGCTCTGTGTACAGAGTTTGTCAGCGGGAAACGTACCACAGTACTGCGTACAAGGCGGACAAACCGGCAACAATCTTGACGAACATCAAAATGCTGGTGGCGAGGATGCGCTGTGGCATTTCATATCGAGTCGCGCAGTAGACCAGGCTGATACAGGCTGAAAGCGGGATACCGTACAGCAGCATAATGTCATGCTTTCCAATCGATTTTCAAAAACAGCGGATAGTTCTGGCAAGAACTTGACGCCGCACAAAGTCACCCCATGAATTCCAGATCCAATTGCTGCAGGGAGTGGTCCCCGCCGTGACAGTCCTTCCACGTCGATTCTCGGGCGTGTTCGGTGGAGCTGAGTTTCATTCTGGTGGTGCAGGAGCCTTGCCAGCTTCGCCTTCTTCAGTTTTCTCGTCGCCATACCCGTAGGCTGGACCTTCAATCGCATCCCAGATGACCAGCAGATTCAATAGTCCTGCGATCCAGGTGAATACTGTGGCGATATCAAAACGACGGCCCAGCTTCCCATGCAGTCGGTCCAGTTCATTACTGTCCCGAGGTGCCTGAAACCAGTTCACCATGCTGCGATGGATGCTCCCCTCAAGCGATCCGACAGCCGCACCCGATCCGGCAGGATCCATGACGGAGCAAATCAGTTCACGATTCGGTGACCCGTACACTTCCCGACCAAGTCGAATCTCTCCTCCCAGCGGCAGTTCAACATCAGTGCCGTCGTCGAACTGGCCTTTCAGGGTTCCCGTCACGACTCGACTTCCGTCGGGATTCGCTGGCTCAATAAGAACCTGACCTCTGACCGTGCGGGCAACCGAGCTCAACCCATCGCCTCGTTCACGTACAACGCCTACAAAGTCACTTTGAATGGATGAGGTCAGAAATTCCACAACTCCAGCGTCTGACTTGAATCGTAGCTGCTGGAGGAAGGCCGGTAGTGCCGGAATCCCAACAAGTGCCTGCGCGCCGTAGGCGAAGGTCATTTTTGCTGCCGGCGGCCCCTTTTCCAGCTGAATCGAGGTGCCGCGACCTTTGGGATGGGCAATCTGACTGTACACGGGTTGAAGATTACCGATCAAAAGTCCCCAGAAATACAAGAGAAGAATGCAACTGGAGAACAACGTGGCCTTAAACCGGCGACCCTGGTACCAGTGGCCAGCGCCGGGCATCGCCAGCGCAAGGACGCCTGCAGCCAGAGGAGATTTGAAAGAGATTCGAGGATCTCGCATAGATCGACTTTCGTCCCGGTTTCTCTGTGACGGGGGCTTCGTGACTGAGTGCTTTGACTGGCCGACGATGTTAGCAGGAATCTGAAAACCTGTCAGGTCTGTTTAGAGGTTGCATCAGGAAAGAGAGATTCGACAACTAACACAGATGCTTTATCAAAGCTTCAGCTTTGATGCCAAAATTGGCAGAATTCTTTACGACCGCATTTGTCCACGTTTCGCAGGCTTCCTGGGTTCAGCACGAGAACTCACGTCTCTGAACCAGGCGGTGCAGGTTGACAGTCGGAAACAACTGAATATCCTTCGCGGCAGTGAATCGAGCAACGAGTGCTTCTACGCCGGACGTGAACAAACGAAGCGTGATGGCACTTCTGTCCGTACGAGGGAGCCGAACAGATGCCAACAATTGGCGAGCGGATTCGACAGATCCGTAAGGATCGCAATCTCACTCAACGTGAGCTTGCTGACTTGGTGGGGATCAATTTTACCTACCTGAGCCGGGTCGAAAACGATCGACTGGATGACGATCAGACACCGCGAGAAGAAACGATTCTTCGCATCGCGAACGCGCTGAACGCTGATCCCGATGAACTACTGCTGCTTGCTCGCCGCATTCCAAACGGCTATCGCGAGAGGATTCTCAGCCAGCCAAATGTCTTTCGGAAGTTGCTGAACCTGTCGGACGACGACCTGGAAGAACTATTGAAGTCTGTCGAAGATCGACAGACGACGCCCCAGGATTGCTGACTGTTTTCGTGTCGTTGTTCCTAACGTAAGCATGAAGTCCACCGAGCGTTGGAGGCTGATTTGCGATGAGACGACATGATCTTACGAACATGCGGACACGGACAATCGATGCCGTCACCGCCATGCGAATTCGGCAGTACGAACAGCTTTCCGGAACGCCTGTAACTTTCCCGGTCCCCATCGAGAAGATCGTCGAACGAGTTCTTGGCCTACATCTTGACTGGGTCGAGATTGAGGAGGGGCCCGGTGAGCAGATCCTTGCAGGACTGATCCCTGAAGAAAAGCGGATTGTCCTGAATACAAGGCACCTCAGTCTGTTTGAAAGTAAACCGGGGCTTGAACGCAGCACGATCGGACATGAAGCCGGACACTGGGATATCGACATTGATCGGACCAGTCTGCATCATCCAAGGCTGCCTGGGTTTGAAATTCAGCGGGCGGTCGTTCGACGTCATGCTGCGAACACCAGGATGCTGGTTGAAGTTCTCAATCGGGCGGAGACAGACCATCGCTATTTTGAGATCTATCGCCAACTGACTGCTGGCCAGGATCCTCCCGAGGTTCGCAGTGCTGTCGATCGTTACCAATCTTCGCTACTGATGCCGGATTGGCTGATTCGCAGCGCGGTCAAATCCATTGACGTCACCTCGTGGCAGGATCTTTACGATCTCGCAACCGCTGCGCAGGTGAATATCTCAAATCTGATCAATCGGCTCCGACGCCTCGACATCATCTATCTGCCGGAAGGTTCCAAACAATTGTATGCCGGCCGCGATGAATTCCTTGGGCAAAAACACTTGTTCTGAACGAGCCGGCTTGACCAGTCAGAATCGATCGCAAGGGGGTGTCGTCATTTCGCCGCAGCGATGTCCTCACAGTCGGGGGACTTCGCGAAGAAGTGGGATGATGTCATCCTTCAGAGCTGCGTTCACCGAAACACCATCGCCGCCGAAGATGTCTTCATTGCCTCTCCAGTCGACGCATGCACCACCAGCCTCGCGTAAAATTGGTATGAGAGCAGCGATATCCCAGGCCGACATGATCGGGTCGATTGCCATCTCGGCTCTCCCGGTTGCGACCATCGCGTGTCCATAGCAGTCACCCCATCCCCGAGCAACTCGCACGCCTCGTATGATCTTCGAAAGAATGTCAAATCGGCCAACTGGATCCCACGACGACGGCTCAGTGAACATCACACGCGACTGGTCCAGTCGATCTTCAGTCGTGACCCGGGTACGGACCGGAGGGTTGCTGCCGATACGCCACCAGGTGCCGCTTCCTTCCGCGGCATAAACGACTTCATCCAGCGCTGGAAACGCACAAACACCAGCCACCATTCTCCCGTTCAGTTCCACACCGATGAGCGTCCCGAACAGTGGTACACCGTGAATGAACGGCTTGGTTCCATCAATAGGATCGAGGATCCAGCGAAATCCGTTGTTCGATGGTTTGTCATCGAACTCTTCGCCGAGGACTCCGTCGTCAGGAAACTGTGAGAGGAGCATTTCTCGCATGCACTGCTCCGCACCTTTGTCCGCAACAGTTACCGGAGAATCATCTGCCTTGGCTTGAACGTTCAGGTTACCCGTCTGATAGTATTTCAGGATGATTTCAGATGCTGCGCTGGCCATGTTCAGGGCGAAGTCGAGTCGGTCTTGATACGGCGACATGAATAATCACTTATTGAAGTGTCCTGCGGATGTTAGATTCTCCGCATTGTGTGAAGTCAGAGAAAAACAACAAGCCATTGTCGGCAGATTAGATTGTTGGCAGATTAGGATCACATCATGTGCGGTCGTTACACCCTGAAGACGCCTGCCCCGAAATTGATCGAATTGTTTCACACCCCTCAGTTCCCTGATCTGACCCCGCGTTACAATATCGCTCCGACGCAGCGCGTGCTTGTCATTCGGATCGATCCGGAAAATAAGCGACAGGCACTCTTGGCACGCTGGGGACTGATTCCATTCTGGGCAAAAGATGTTTCCATCGGAGCACGCATGATCAATGCCCGATCGGAAACGGTGTCTGAAAAACCGGCTTTCAGACAAGCGTGGAAAAAACGCCGCTGTCTCATTCCGGCCGATGGCTTTTTCGAATGGGAAACAGTAGCCCCGCGCCAAAAACAACCCTGGCTTATCCATATGAATGACGAATTGCCTTTTGCGATGGCGGGTTTGTGGGAATGCTGGCGGATTCCGACAGATCAGAATGGAACCCTGTCAGGCTCTCCGCCTGTTCCGTCGTCTCATGGTATGTCGTCCACGGGAGGAAATAATCCCAACGGAGAGACGGATTCGATGCTCATTTCATGCACGATTCTTACGACTCAGGCGAATGACGACGTTCGTCCATTGCATGACCGAATGCCTGTCATCCTGCAACCGCATCAATATGAATGCTGGCTGAATGAAGACAGCAGCAATCAACAGCGGCTTGATTTGCTGCAACCTTTGCCAAACGGGTCGATGTCCCGGCGTGCAGTGTCCACTGCGATCAACAAGGTTGGTAATGAAGTCGATTTCGATGCCTGAAAAGTTGACTGGCGAGGGAAAGTGTCGCGCGCGATCAACGTCCCGGTAATGGTCCTGTGTACGTAAGAATTCAAATTCAAATGCGCGCAACAGATTTCAATTCTTAATTGAGGTGTCTGCATGACGTCCGACTCGTTGTTCAACCCCGGTTACTACACAGAAAGTGAGTTGAAAAGTGCCGGGTTCAGATCGGTAGGAAGCAACGTGCGCATTGCAAAAAACAATACGATCGTAGGACTGAACAATATCTCTGTTGGTAACAATGTCCGAATTGACGGATACTGCGGAATCATCGCGAATGGGCCAGGCGTTCTTATGATCGGCTCTAATGTGCACATCGGTGGTTGGTGTTTCCTGGCAGCTGCCGAGGGCATCACAATCTCAGATTTTGCCGGGTTGTCACAGGGCGTGAAAATTTACAGTCGCAGCGATGACTATACCGGCGACTACCTGACCAATCCGACGGTTCCGGAGATCCTGCGTGGTGGAAAACGCGGCTCCGTTTTCCTGGGGAAACATGTCATTGTTGGAGCCGGAACTGTCATTCTGCCGGATCTGGTTATACCAGAAGGCTGCGCAGTGGGAGCACAGTCGCTTGTCACGAAGAACCTCAAGCCCTGGGGGATCTACTTTGGTTCGCCCGTGCGTCGCCTGAGAAACCGCTCCACTCGTTTGCTGCAACTTGAGGGGCAATTGCCGTAGGTTCCGCTGTGGTGTTGGCCGCACGAAGGCCGCTCGGATCAACGTCGAAGCGGTCGCTTTTCACGACTATCGATCGCCAAAGCACCGGCGTCCCGAACACCAGTGGGGAAGATTGCCCACTTCCTTAACTGTTAAGATCGATTCGAATGGGTGGTTTCCCCTAATCGATTGAAAAGGAAAAGACTCGCCGGTCGATCTCGTCGATTTCTTCGATAGTGGTCGACAGAGTTCGTCTTTCTTAAGGATGCAACTCAGGCATTCGTTGGCCGCGGTCATACATCGAGGTTTGCCATGACGACACGAAGTTTGCTGAACAAATTGAAGTCTGGTCAAGCTCGCCACGTGGCAGGGGATCTTCCCGGTGCCATGGCGATCTACGGCGAAGTTCTTCGGAAAGATCGCTCTCTTGTGCAAGCCTGGTTGCTGCTCGGGATTTGCTATGTCCAGAAACGACAGCTTGAAGAAGCGGAGTCCCATTTCCGTCAGGCTCTTGTACTGGCTCCGGGTGATGAAGTTGCCCGCACCCAATTGGCAAACGTGCTCATTCAAATGGGCCGCGGTGAGGAAAGCGAACAGCTGTGCCGCGAATTGCTCGACACCGATCCATTCCACTGCGAAGCATCTCGTTTGCTTGCCTCCGCCTTAAAGCTGCAGGGAGAACTGGAGGCGGCTCTGCACGCGTCGTCTGGACATTCAGCAAGAAATCCGAACGATGTCGCCGGTCTTATCCAGCATGCAGAAATGCTGATGTCCGCCGGACGGTTTTCTGATGCACTTGACGTACTGACGAAGGCGCGGTCGATTGACGGCAGAAACGCTCAGGTCTATGCGCACCTGTGTTCGGTACAGAGCCAGCTGAAACAGCATGATGAAGCGCTGGCATCACTGGAGTGTTTGTGCCAACTGGACTCTTCACTGATCAACGTTCTCAGCACGCGAGGCAATGTTCTGCTGGAGGCCGGTCGGCCGGATCAGGCAATGCACCAGTTTCAGCGGCTCATTGCGCAGGATCCACAATCATCGCTCGCGCTCAATGGGCTTGGACGTTCGCTCCTGGCGCTTGGATACTGGTCAGAAGCGATGGACTCGTTTCGACTCGCCGCCAATCTCGACATGCAGGATCGCGGCTACGACAGCAATTTCCTGTACTGTGCAACCCTGAATCCCTCCCTGAATCGCGAGCAGATTGCTGCAATGCATCTCGACTGGGGACAGCAAATTGCCGGTGTCATTGAACCAATTCAGCACGCTCCTGGTACCGACTCTGAGAGGGTTCTGCGAATTGGCTACGTTTCGGGTGACTTCCGACAGCATGCCGCAATGCGTTTTTTCCTCCCGCTTCTTCGTCACCATCGACGAGACCAGTTTGAGATCTTCCTGTATTCGACATCACGGGGCGAAGACCACGTGACGAGCGAATTGCGAAACCTGTCCCAGCACTGGCGTCGATGCTGTTCGATGACACGTGATGAGCTGGCAAGGAAAATCCAGGACGACTCGATTGATATCCTTGTTGATCTTTCAGGCCATACAAACGGTAATCGCCTTCGCGTTTTCGCGATTCGTCCTGCTCCACTTCAGGTTTCGTTGATGGGATATCCGCAGACCACTGGTTTGCAGACCATGGATTACCGGATTACAGATAGAATTCGGGACAACGGTTCTTCGGCAAACTATTTTTCCGAAACTCTGGTTGCGTTACCAAACGGAGCCGCGTGTATTGAGTTGCCCGCAGACTCACCGAAGGTTTCGGATCCCCCCGTTTTGTCCAATGGCTTCACTACTCTTGGGGCCACCCACCGGATTGAGAAAATCTCGTCCGACAGTTTACAGCTGTGGTCTGCCATCATGCATTTAGTGCCCAGTGCCCGACTTCTCATCATTCGCGACGCACTGGCCAACGAACAGATACGCAACCGACTCGTTCGGGCTCTGACTGATGCAGGCATTCCCATGGATCGAGTCACATTGGAGTGGCATGTTGGTCGTGAACACCTGAATGTGTATTCGAAGATAGATATATTGCTGGACGTCTTTCCCTGGGGCGCGTCAACGACGGCATTCGAAGCCATGTGGATGGGTGTGCCTGTCCCAACGATCCGATGGCCGGAGAAACTGACGTCGGACGCAGCGTCCTTATTACATTTCAGCGGTTGCGACGACATGATTGCTTCGGACGCAGAATCGTATGTCGAAATCACGTCGCGTCTCGCCGGAGATATCAATCGATTGGCCAGCATTCGGCGGACGCTCCGACAAACGATGGCTCGATCCGCCTGCAACGGCTCACAGTTCGCAGTCGACGTAGAAACAGCCTATCGAAGAATGTGGAAGCGTCACTGTGGAATGCCAAACGAACTTGAAATCGTTGAACGTGAGTCAGCTCCTTTGGTCTGATGAGACTCTCTTTCAGGACGCCGAGAATCCAGACTGCCAGCCCATGATTGACTTTTGATGGTTCGCTTCTGCCAGATCGCTTTTTGTTTGAATTGGGAGCAAGGCAAAACGGCGATGAAAAACATTCCGTCTCAAGCACTGAAGGCTGCGTGAATGAAGTCTGCAGTCCGTCATTTTGCGGCCTTCGGTGGAAGACCGATCTTCGAAAGACCGTTACACGTTGGTGCCCCGAACGTGATCGATACGGAATCGCTTGTGACCGAACTGCGGTCAGTGCTGATGTCCGGCACACTGACAAACAACGGTCCACGCGTGCGGGAATTTGAAACTGTCGTCGCCGCGATGACGAATTCGCGGAATTGTGTGGCGACGTGCAATGCCACTGTGGCGCTGCAGATCGTCGCCAGAGCGATGGATCTGACCGGCGAAGTCATTCTGCCTTCGTTCACCTTCATTGCAACGGCGCACGCAATGCAGTGGGTAGGACTGACGCCTGTTTTTGCCGATGTCGATCCGGTCTCCCATACGCTCTGCCCGGTCTCTGCAGCACAGTGTATTTCTGCCCGTACGTCTGCATTGCTGCCGGTGCATCTCTGGGGGAACTCGTGTGACGTCGAGTCTTTGTCAGAACTTGCCGAGCGGCACAACCTTAAGTTGTTTTTTGATGCAAGCCATGCGTTCAACTGCCGTCGGAACCAACGTCCAATCGGAACTTTTGGTCAGGCTGAAGTGTTCAGTTTTCATGCGACCAAGTTTGTTCACGCTGTCGAAGGAGGAGCCATCGTTACGAATAACGATGAATTGGCGGAACGTTGCCGAATGCTGCGCAGTTTTGGGTTCTCCTGCATGTCTGAAGTCAGTGATGTCGGAACAAATGCAAAAATGAATGAACTCTGTGCCGCAGTTGGGCTCAAGTCGCTGGATTTGATTGATCTGCTTCAATCGATCAATCGCCGGAATCAGCAGTCGTATCGACGACACTTATCCGGAGTCTCCGGTGTCCGGCTGATCGACCGGAACGCGAATGATTTCACGAATGGCCAATACGTTGTATTGATGATCGACGAGCATGCATTTGGGTTGAGTCGCGATCAGGTCATCAGATTTCTCCGGGCTGAAGGCATCTTTGCCAGAGCATACTTCTCGCCGGGATGCCATCGGGCTGAGCCGTACTGCAGGTCTGCACTTCATACTCCTGTTCCATTGCCGATTACGGAACAACTTGCGGCAAACATCATGCAACTGCCAACAGGAAGTGCTTTGGGCAATGAGCAGATTCAGGCGGTGTGTCACCTTCTGCAACGGCTCCATCGTCAACGCCGTGAGGTTTCCCGCGAAATTGAACGGAGGGGCGGCCAACTCGCGTCGCACCCGCACGATCCATTGATTTCTGCGCCCCTGTTGCGCGAAGCGGCATGAGACCCAAGATCTCGCCTGTCTCCGGTTGAGTCATCCAGCCGCAACTGCACCGCGCATGCCGTGTTGCTGCGAGCAGGTACCACCGAAGTCGTCAGCCAGCGGATGTCTTTGTATTTCGCATATCAGAGCGATTCGATGGTGGTGGCGAAACGGCGCGAGGGCTATCCTGAGGCTGGACGAGTGTTTTGGCCATTTCAGACGCATCGACGTCCACACAGACCGCCTGTTCTCATGAGCATTGCAGTGGTCGCAATTTTTCGGGATCGTTGAAATGACAGAGAAGAAACCTGATTCCCTGCTTCCAAAGGACTGGCGTGGTCGGATGAATGTTTCGTCCGTACCCACAGGCCAGAATACCCGTCACGGTACGTCTGATACAACACCAGCGACACAAATGCAGACAACGCAATCCGGAAAGCCATCGCGCCTTGTGTCACTGGATGCCTACCGCGGTTTTATCATGACAATGCTTGCTGCAAACGGCTTTGGGATTCTGGCATTCTCGCGCATTGACGCTTCGTCTCCAGTCTGGCAGCACCACGACTACGACTGGTGGCAGAGACTTGCAGAAAATTTTGAACATCCACTCTGGGTGAGTTTGAAGGGCAGTTATGGCGTCGCATTCTGGGATTTAATTCAACCCGCTTTCATGTTCATGGTTGGCGTCTCTATGCCCTTTTCATACGGACGCCGCTCAATGATGGGACAATCCGATTCCTCTCGAATGCTTCACGCGATTTTGCGTTCGGTTGTGCTCATTCTGATGGGGGTATTTCTGAATTCCATCCGTGATGAACGTACTGATTGGGCATTCCCGAATGTGCTGTGCCAGATCGGACTCGGCTATTTCTTCGCATGGCTGTTACTGAATCGATCGTATTCCGTTCAGGTCATTTCTCTGTTGATGATTCTCGGCGTGAACTGGCTGATGTTTTATGTCAATACGCCGCCGAAAGATTTCGATTACAGCGCTGTGGAAGCCCATGAGGAAGACGGCGAAGTATTTACAGATCGCTTCGCGCAATGGTCCAAGAATTCCAACACGGCATATCAATTTGACGCGTGGCTGCTGCCGAAACTGCGATCTGCCGACAGTGATGCGGAGACCTCGAACGCCACGGATGATTCCGCAGCAGCCTCAACGGCCGACAAAGATGGCAGTGAGAAACTTGCTCAGGACTCCAATCCGAAGAAACCTGCACTCTTGCGGAGACTCCTTTTTTCGAACCCTGAGCCCTATCGACCAAATCGTGGTGGCTACACGACATTGAACTTCGTGCCGTCGATTGGCACCACGCTGATCGGCATCATGTGCGGGCAATTGTTGTTGTCGGGTGCGGTCCCCCCATGGCGAAAACTTTGGATGCTCGTGGGTGCAGCCGCCCTTTGTTATGGAGTTGGGCTTCTGATGCATCACACGATGTGCCCCATCGTGAAGCGAATCTGGACGCCTTCCTGGGTGTTTTTCAGCGGAGGGTTTATTATCGGAATGCTGGCCCTGTTTTATCTGGCGTTTGACCTGCTTCCTTTCCGAAGAATTGCATTTCCGCTGGTGGTGGTTGGGATGAATTCCATTCTGATCTACATGATGGGACAGCTGATCCGGGGATGGACCGCAAGCCAGATACTTCGAGTTCACTTCACCGGGCTTATCGAAGCCATCTTTGGCTCCACAGCGCTGGACCCGGAGTGGTATGCTCCGATCGTCGAGTCAACCGGGGTGTTCCTGCTTTTCTGGCTGTTCCTGTTCTGGCTTTATCGGCAGCGCATCTTCCTGCGCATCTGATGTGCATGCGAGGGCAGGCAGTTTGATGGTCAAATTGGTTTACCGTGGCTCGAAAGACAAACGAGTTTGCGGAAGTTGTGGAAAACGGAAACTGTCATCAGGATGCTTCAGGTCAATGATTCACGTATCTTCTCTGGTCAGAACCTTTGGAGTGCACCGGGCGGTGGATTCCATCACATTTCAGATAGCCCGCGGCGAATGTTTCGGACTTCTGGGAACCAATGGCGCAGGGAAGACCACGACAATCAGTATGATGACCGGGCTCTTGTCTCCCGACAGCGGACATGTGACCATTGACGGGCTCCAGCCAACAAGTGCACAGTGTCGACAAAAGATTGGGATCGCCCCCCAGACATTGTCCCTTTACGATGAATTCACTGCCGTTGAAAACCTCCGATTTTTCGGTCAGCTGTATGAACTGCAGGGGGCACGACTGGACGACCGGATCCGATGGTCGCTGGATTTCAGCGGACTGCAGGATCGTTGCAACGATCGAGTCGGTACATTTTCGGGCGGTATGAAGCGACGGCTGAACATTGCCTGCGCATTGATTCATGACCCGGAAATCGTGATGCTGGATGAGCCAACCGTGGGTGTGGATCCGCAATCCCGCAATCATATTTACGACGGCATCGCTCATCTGAAACAACAGGGACGCACAGTCATCCTGACCACCCATTATCTGGAAGAAGCAGAGCGAGTCTGCGATCGAATCGCCATCATGGACAACGGCCATATTCTCGCTCTGGATACCCTGAAAAACCTTATTGATCAGCATGGGGGCGAAACCGTTGTTGAAATTGAATTCGCGACAGAGCCCCCTGACCCATCTGTTCTGCCCGGCAGAATTCGTGAAGATGGACGCCTGATCTTTGGCTGCTCTGAGCCCATGAAGGAAGTCCTGAACCTGTCCAGATCAGGCGTCGAAGTTGCCAGTCTTCAGATTCGCCAGCCCAACCTCGAATGTGTCTTTCTGAACCTGACCGGCCGACAACTTCGTGACGAGTGAACGTTTTCGCATTCTGCACCTCTTCGATTTCTGTGGCCCCTCGCAACGAGTCTTTCAAAGGTGGAATGAATGAAACGCATCCTGTTGATGGCGATCAAAGATCTGAAACTGCTCAGCCGTGATCGTGTTGGAATGTTCTTTATCGTGGCCTTTCCGATTCTGATGGGTGTCTTTTTCGGGTTCGTTATGGGGAGAGTCGGCCAGAAGGGCTCGACCAAAGTGTCTCTGGCCGTCGTGGATCAGGATCGTTCACCAATGTCGCTGCGATTTCTGAAATCGCTTCAGAGTGATCCTCAAGTGAATGTCCAGACGTTGCCTCGCGACGAGGCCATGGATGCTGTTCGACGCGGCAAGCTTGTGGGAATGATCGTTCTGCCCGAGCGCTTCGGCGAATCGGCCGGCATTCTTTGGGCGAAGCAATCTGAAATCGAAGTGGGACTCGATCCCTCCCGCACTGCCGAATCGGCAATGCTGGAAGGTATGATCATGCGGTCTATGGGGGAGCTGATCAATGCTCGCTTTCAGGACCCTCAATCAATGCGTTCCGCGATTGCCGATTTCCGCACGCAGGTTTCGAAAGACCAGTCGATACCGATTGCCAGCCGCACTGTCATCGCGGGATTTCTGGGGACTGTCGATGCATTTCTGAAGTCGCTGGCGGAAGCCAATGATCAGGTAAACTCGTCGGACGACGATCCAGGCGTTGCAGCTACGGATGCCGACAGGATCACCACAAACTCAGAGAATGTTGCAGTCGTCGGGAACGGGACAACAACCACAAGCGGTAATTCCACCGGGCTTCGGCTGGCGAATATCAAACGCATCGATGTAACGCGAGACGTCGAACCGGGCAGTCAGGCAGCACTGATGCAGAATATTCGTTCGCGATGGGATATCAGTTTTCCTCAGTCTGTTGTATGGGGAATTCTTGGCTGTGTGGCGGGATTTGCGACGTTGATGGTTCGGGAACAGTCTATCGGCACGCTGACTCGACTGCAGGTCGCCCCGTTTCCCCAGTGGCATATTCTGGCGGCCAAAGGTGTTGGCTGTTTTATCGCCGTATCCGGTGTAGTGATGCTCATGATGCTTGTCGGTACGTTTCTCGGGATGAGGCCCGGCAACTGGCTGCACCTGGTCATGGCAGCCATCTCAACCGCCATTTGTTTTGTGGGAATTATGATGCTGCTCTCTTTGCTCGGCCGAACTGAGCAGGCAGTCAGTGGTGCTGCGTGGGGAGCATGCGTGATTATGGCCATGTTTGGGGGAGGTATGATCCCTGTCGCGTTTATGCCCGATTTTATGAAGTCATTAAGCAACCTGGATCCTGTTAAATGGGCTGTGATCAGCATCGAAGGTGCCGTCTGGCGCGGATTCAGCCTGACTGAAATGCTGGTCCCGTGTGGTATCCTCATGGGCACAGGGGTTGTTTCGACACTCCTTGGATCGGTGCTGATTACACAACGAAGCCGCAGATGAATTGTTGAGATCCTCCGCCAGTTTGAACGCCTCCGCGGTCACAGGAAGAGTCGTGGCATCTTCAACTCCGGGACATCACCGGCGGAACTAGATTTCACCGATGTTCGCTTCGTGATGCTCTCGCTTCACGCGGGTTGCATCATCCGGGCAGGGACGGAGTTCTTCTGTTGGATTTTCGGGGCACCGCGAACTATCCTGCCGAACTCCGAGGGCCGGATCTTCGTCCGCAGATCGGAAATGGACCGTTGTGAATGCGTTTACAGAATCAATTCTCGCCGTGAACTCTTCATGTTTTCCTGGCTGCAGCCAGTCAAAATGATCGCTTTGCTATGACAACACCTTCACTTGGTAAGAAACTGTCGAGCCAGATTGTCGGTACGATTCGGCATGCCATCATTTCGCATCACAAACGTTCGGGCACGATTCTATTCAGTGACACAACTCTCCGTGATGGCGAACAAATGCCCGGGGCAACCCTGGAGCCCCATGAAAAGCTCCAGATCGCTAAAGCGCTGCAGGATGCGGGTGTTCATTCACTGGATGCAGGCTTTCCGGCGTCGTCGGAAGCAGATGTTGAAGCCATTCGCATGATGATTGGCGTAATCCGAAAGCCCGTTCTGACCGCCCTGTGTCGTACCTTACGATCCGATATCGATGCAGCGGATCGAGCATTGGACGGCAATCCACCGCATAAACGCGGCGTCAGTTTGTTTTGTGGCACAAGCCCATTGCACCGGGAGCACAAGCTCAACAAGACGAAGTCGCAGGTCCTGGACATTATTGGAGACACGGTAACATACGCGGCATCAAAGTTTCGCATCGTGGCTTTCAGCCCGGAAGACGCGAGCCGCACAGAAACGGATTTTCTTTGTGAATGCTATAGGCTTGCGATCGAATGCGGAGCATCGACAATTGGATTTCCGGACACGGTTGGTCTTTTGACGCCGGAGAAGTCCCGCCGATTCATGCGTGCGATTCACGAAAATGTCCCAAATCTTGACCGAGCACTGCTGGCCGTTCATTTTCATAACGACCTTGGCCTCGCAGTTGCCAACACGCTTGCCTGCATCGAAGAAGGAGCGAATGTGGTCCAGTGTACGGTAAACGGCATTGGAGAACGCGCGGGAAATGCTTCGCTGGAGGAGGTTGTCATGGCGCTGGCACTGCACCAGGATCAGTACAAACGTCGGTTTCGCATTGATACTTCCAGACTCGCTCCACTCTGCCAGATGGTGGCTGAATTAACCGGGGTAGCCATCTCCCGAATGAAACCGGTTGGCGGAGCGAATATATTCGCCACCGAAGCCGGAATTCATCAGGATGGCCTGCTCAAGAATCCGGATACCTATTTGCCGTATCGCCCGGAGCGCGTGGGCGCAGAAGGGATTCAACTTGTACTCGGTCGACACAGTGGTCGCCGCGCGGTGGCACACCGGCTGGGCGAACTGAACCTGCCGACAGACGAGTCGCTGGTGGCCAGAATTGTGGACCAGATCAAGCTGTTGCCGAAGGGATCCGTCGTTGACGATAACCGGCTTCGATCACTTGCCGAATCGAACGGCGTGGTTCCGGGCAGCAACAGCCATTCATCCGCTTCGACGATGGTCTGATCAGCAATTCACTCGGGATACCAGGCGTTCGCCGTCGGCACTGGACCAGTTTACGGCATCACAAACTGGTGACCTTCCGGTTTAACCGTCAGCACCGGGCACGGGGCTTTTCGCACGATTTTTTCGGCGACGCTTCCCATCAGAACATGCATGAGTCCTGTTCGTCCGTGCGTCCCAATGACGACCAGGTCAATATCGTTCTCGCGCGTGTAGTCGATTGTTTCCATAAACACGATACCTGTCCGCACTTCACGAATAACAGGCTTGCCATCTTCCCATCCATTGGATGGCATTCCCTGAAGCCGTTCTTTCGCATCATCGATGAGACTCGCAGTCTGGGACTGCATGGCTTCGACGGAAAATGCATGCGCTTCCGGCACCAGCATGGCCGGATCCGGCACAACATGAAGCAAATGCAACTGAGCTCCAAACCGTGCTGCGATCGCACACCCGTAATTCACTGCGGGTTGACTGAATTCACTAAAGTCTGTCGGGACCAGTACCTTTTCGAGTCGAATCATTTCAAACGCTCCCTGTTTCCAGCAAAGACTGAACGAACACTGGCTGTCCGCTCGCTACTAAAGAGTTGGTGGCTCCTGGATGGTGAGCATGGCAACGCCAATACACAACGCTGATGTCACCAGGATGCCGATTAACAATCCTACACCGATTACTGTCCGAATGCCGTCGTCAGGCACTTCCGCTTTCCGAAGTAATCTCTTCGCCACAACGCTGCAGACCCAAGTCCAGTGGAGCATGATATGAACAAGCACGCCAACTGCCAGCATAGCAACCATCGCAAACTGAGTTGAACACCATTGTCCGTACGACATTCCCCACAGCAGCCATCCTCGAGCAGCAATACCGGGGGGGAAAACGAACTGGACAATGACCGCAGAAACTCCCAGGAGAACGAAGTTCACCAGCAGCCACGCATCCAGCCAGAAATTGATGATAGCACGCGGTATGCGGCCATTGTCTTTGTGACCGTCATCGTGTTCGTGATCATGCTCAGTCGCAGCACCGGCCGGGAATGCTTTCCGGAGTGCATCGGGCTCCGGCTTTGAAGTTGCATTCCGGCCATTCGACTGCATGAGATTCAGTGGCGCCGTCGCTACGTCAAGGCTGTTCGCCGTCCGCTGCGGACTGATTCCATCGTAAAAGCCGGATTTGTAAGGGTCTTCAGCGATCATTGTTTCTGCTCGAATTATCTGCAGTGCAAAGTGGACACAGTTTTTCGGCGGATTCATCAGGCTGCGAATTCGCTGCCCCCGAGGCGAAAGTAATGCCCCTGCCAACTGTCATTATACCGGTGATCAACACGCAAATGGCGGCGACGCGCATTAGCTTTTGCCTCAGCTGAAGTGTTGCCAGAGAGAACCCGGTGCCGGTCAGGATCATGACGGGAAATGTCCCCAGACCGAAGGCCAGCATAATTCCGATCCCCAGTGGGAGGCTGGCAGAGCTCGCTGCGAGCGCCAGAAAGGAATAGACCAGACCACAGGGAAGAAAGCCGGTCATGATTCCTGCCAGCATGACACCCCACGTTGAGCCGCCCTTCAGCAATTGAGCAAACAAGGTGGTGGTCAAACAGGGTGAATTCTTCCCGGAGAGTTTCCCAAATGAGAGCCAACCAGCAGAATGCATGCCCTGCAGGATCAGCAGCACACCAGCCAGTATTGCAAAACTCGCCTGCAGCAGAATGGTTTGGCTACCGGCTCTCATCACACGAACGCCTACAGTCGATGCGATCATTCCAAGGAACACATACGTGAATGTCCGTCCAATGCTCCACAGGATCTGACGTAAGAGCGCGGAATGCATTGACCGGGCTCCCAGACTCATCGTGGCCGCGATGCCTCCGCACATTCCAATGCAGTGGGCAGAGCCCAGCACTCCACTGATAAAAACCAGAGGCAGGGTCAGGGTTTCAATTGTGATCGGACTAGGCATGGTGAATGCTCCCAGATCCGTCGAACGCCATCAGTCGCAGGGAATTGGAAATGACGAGCAAGCTGCTGATGATCATTAGCGCGGCAGCGAATGCCGGGTTCAGCAGCCCGAATACTGCCAGTACAACGCCAACCGCATTGTAGCCAAAAGCCCAGAAAAGATTCTGCCGAATAATACGGCGAGTCAATCGAGCCAACTGGATGGCCCATGCAATCCGACGCAGGTCGTTACTCAGCAAGCAGACCTGTGCCGATTCTCGCGAAACATCAGCGCCGCAACCCATGGCAATTCCAACATCGGCAACCGCCAGCGCAGGAGCATCATTGATTCCGTCACCGATCATCACGGTCGAACCCTGGGACTGGCGATCTGACTGAATGGCGGCGACTTTGTCCTGCGGTCGTAATTCAGAAAGAATACTGACGGCATTCTTCTTCCCCAGGTGACCAGCCAGTTCTTGCGCCAATGCATCCGCTCGCGTTTTTCGATCTCCGGTCAAGACTGTCACAGGCAGTCCCATCGTGTACAGACTGGAGAGCCCCTCGACAGCTTCTTCACGAATCGATTCATTGATCAGGAACACTCGCAACAGCTCATCATCGACTGAAAATGCCACGACGGAAGCCGCCAGTTGGTCAGCATTCCGGCTTGCCAGAGCTGACAACGGGCTTTCAGTCCCCGATGTTGCGAATGACAGGCTACCAAGCCGAAGTCTGTGACCATGCTGATCAAGAGCCTCAACGCCCCTGCCTGAGAATGTGCGGACAGAATGAATCACGTCGGTGATTCCGTCCTGTGAACTTTCTGCAGCGGTACCACACGCAGATAATGCGAAACGCGGCGTCATGGAATGAGATGCAAGATACTGTGTGACAGCTTTCGAAAATGGATGCATCGAACGCGCTGACAGGAGAGCACAGATGAAATCTGTTTCAGCAGGATCCGGATTTGTGAAGAGTGGCTGGTTGATTGTCTCACGATTCAGGACGTGAACAACTCGGGGCTGCCCGGTCGTCAATGTGCCCGTCTTATCCAGAAATACCGAGCCCGCGGTCGCTAATCGCTCAATGGATTCGCCACTCCTGAACAACACCTGGTTCCTGATTGCAGTGCTTAAAGAGGTCCATACAGCTAGCGGAGTAGCCAACCCCAGAGCACAGGGGCATGCAATGAGCAGAACGCTCAGACTGTGCTGAACAGCCTGACCAACGTCTGTTTTCCAATGCAGAATCAGCGTGACCAGGGACAAAAGGCTGATGGCCGGAAAGAACCACATGGACGCTCGATCCGCCAGTTTCTGGTACGGTCCCCGCGCCGCGCGGGCCTCCTGCATCAATTTCAGCAGGCGGCCGAATGACCCCTCTCGAAATGCGCAACTGCATTCAACAATAACGTCGCCTTCAAGATTGACAGTGCCTGCGAGCACGGAGTCTCCAGGCTCTCGTCCTACGGGTCGACTTTCGCCTGTAAAAATCTGTTCATCAACGGTCGTATGTCCCGAAACAACCCTTCCATCGGCAGGAAACCGGTCCCCTGCGGCCACTCGGATGTGATGACCGACCTGAAGACTCGCAGAATCGACTTCCTCTTCCCGGCCGGACTCCCTGCTTCGATCTGAAGTCAAAAGCCGTGCTTTGGCTGGCAACATCGCTGAAAGCTGATCCAGAACTTCAGTTGCTTTCTGCTTCCCGGTCGCTTCAAGCCATCTTCCAAGTGTCACGGCGACCAGAACCATTGCGCCGACTTCAAAATACACATTTGGACGACCGGTCAGCACATTGAATACGGAAATACCAAAGGCTGAAGCGACCCCTGTGGCGACGAGAAGATCTGTGGAATAAATCTTCTGTTTCCAGCTGGCTAAGGCCCCCTGCAGAAGAGGCCAGCCAAGCAGCATCAACACGGGCAGACCAAACAGCATACTCAGCCATCGAAAAACTTCGAAAAGCTTCTGCTGGAAAGGGTCAACCTTCACATCGTAAACGTCCAGTGACCACATGGTCATCGTGAACGCCATCAAATTCATCGTGAAGAAAACAGCGATTCCCAGCCGGACAACCGTCCAGCGTATCGCCCCTTCATCCCCTTTTTCCTCGGTCACTGCGTGGGCAAATCGGCATCCATAGCAGCAGTAGATTGATTCATTGGAAGACGGATCTGAAGGTGCGACGCCAGCAACGGGCAAAGAACACCAGGCACATTCGGCCTGAACAGATTCCTGGCAGTTCCGTTGGTCGCCGGAATTTGTTCCGTGAATGTTGCCTTCAATCATGAGCATCGTAGCCAGCTTCTTTATGGAGGCAGCACAAGCTCAACCTGCATTGCCGGGAAGAAGTACTTGATAATGTAGTAGACCGATCCGATCCAGAACCCAACCCAAATCATTCGAACGTACCACGGAATCACGTTGCCACGATAGTGGTGGTATACGTGCTCTGCCTCCGGCGAATCCGGATCCGCAACCGCGGCTTGAGACACTTCAGTCATGGCAATCCAGCTCCCGTTCATTCTGCAGCATAAAGTGCTTTGGCTGTTCCAGATCTTTAAACATTCCATTGACGGCTGCCCACAGCAGCAGGAAGAAAAAGCCTGCACTGGCCAGTAGGTAATTCACGACAGGGGTTATGGCAAATCCACCTTCTGTGCCGGACTTCGAAAGATTCTTCGTCAGCTCCATCAGCTCGGCAAACTTCATCACGAAGCCCAGCATGCTCGGAATCAGAATCAGGATTCCGAAGCCAATTGTCACGGTCCAGGCCATCGAGCGATTGTTAATCGTCCCCGGCGGCATCGATTCCTGTTCGTTATTCATTTTCATCTTCGCCTTCTGCATCAGGCGAGGCCAGTTTGGTTTCGACATAGGCCTCATAGTAGGGATACTCATCCAGCCACGACCCAAGCCACTGAATGTAGGTCAACATCGCCAGGCCCTTCTTGTTCGGCTTGTCGGGAGCGCCGTCGAAGAACCACGGGTACTCCGGCATCGGAGAGCCTTCCGACAAGTCCAGCGGACGGTAGAAGTGCACCGCATGCCAATCGTTTGATCGGCGTCCACCTTCGCGGCTGAGGTCCGGACCGACCCGACGAGTTCCGAAAAGAACTGGTCGCTGAAGTTCGTTCTGGTATTCCCACGAGTGCGAGACCGGCCCAAACCGCTCTTCCTCATTTGAGACAGGTCGGACGAACTGACTGTGGCAGTGCCAGCATCCTTCTCCAACGTAAATCTTGTGTCCGTATCGAAGTGCTTCGGCGCACTTTTCGTCCCAGAACTTTTCTGCCTCTGCCTCCGCCTCCGGAATCTCTCCAAAAGCTTCCCTGAAGGAATCGGGGAACCGACGTGCAAGGTCTTCGAACTGGTATCGCAGGTTCGGAGACACCAGTTCTTCGACGGTGAGTTCCTTTTGATTCTTGTACATCAAAGCGGGAACCAGGGCGTTGGAAACAAATGCCAGCGCGAAAAAGCCCAGGCCTGCGACGTACAGAATACCTGACTTGCTTTCAAACATGTCTGATGATCCAAATGGGCTGATTGCTTTCGCAATTCAACTGATGTCGTGATCAGAGTGGAAACAGGAGTATCTACGCGGTATCCAATTCTCAGGCGGCTGCTTTTGCAGCTGCCGCGGCTCGAGTCGTCAGCCAGATGTTCTGCAGGAACGCAATCAATCCGGCAAACATAGCCAGACCGGCGAAAACCCGGATCACCCAGAACGGATACGAAAAATCAACCGAATAGTCCCACGGTTCAAGGGCGGCCCATGACCAGCCCTGAAAAACCCCAAGCAGGATCAGGTCAGCAGCCATCAGGCCGACTCCCAGTGTGGAAGCCCAGTAATGCCATGCCAGAAGTTTCTGGCTTTCCCACGGACGTCCCAGCATTCGGGGATACAGATAGGTCATGATGCCCATGATCCACATCGAAAACACACCGAACATCACCATATGTGCGTGACCGACCACCCAGTCACTGAAGTGGATAATCTTCTGAAATGTCAGTGTTACCTGAAATGAACACTGGAGACACGTCAGGAAGTAGTAAACCATCCCCGTATAGAACCACCGAATCGGCATGTTGGTCTTTACGGCACTGGGAGTGCCCCAGAGTGTGCCGATGAAGTTAATGACAACAGTTGTCACGACAAGCTCAACTGCAATCGTTGACACCACGGCACCATACTGCAGGAACATCGGGATAGGGGTGTAGAGGAAGTGGTGGATCCCCTGAAGCGGATAGAAGAATGCCAGGCCCCCAGAAGCCAACCGGCGAAAGTCCGTGACTCCAGATGGGCTTCTTCAGAAGGATCGGCACAAAGTAATACATCCAGGCCCCAACCAAGTGGAGTTACGAACAATCCCACCAGGTCATGAATAAACAGACCGCCGACCGCCCCCGCACTTGTTCCACCGACAAAGTATTCCGGAATGAAGTTGCCCATCGCGTACGTCAGAAATGTCCAGACGAATGCGGCGAGGAAGTACCAGAGCGTGACGTAGATAGGGCCTTTCATACGAGCAATTGGCGTCATGAAATTGATGGCTACAAGCAGAAGACCCAGCTGCGCAACGGGGTCGATCCAAACCGGCGTTTCGCCCCATTCCAGTGCCTGAGCTTCGCCAAGCAAAATACCAACCGCCGTGGCCCCGACGACAATTTGCCAGGCAGCGTAGATCAACCATGAAAGCCTCTTATCCAGAACCGGCTGAAGGGTCAGTCGCGGCACAACCCAATGCAGGCAACCAAGAAATCCATTCGCCAGGAAGCCGTAGGCCACGGCGTTGGTGTGAACCATCCGCCATCGTCCGGGCGAAAACAGTTCGATCCCCTGAAGCGGATTATGGCGAATCAGCTGAAACGCCATCAGTAAACCTGCCAGCATTGATGTGGTCAGGAAGATCAACGCAGTGATGAAATAGGTCCGCACTAGCTTTTCGTCAACCAGTTCGCTGTGCGTCCTGACTTGCGTCTGAGCGGGAGATGCGATTGTCGCTTCACTCATGTCTTATTGCTCGCGTGCTGTGAATTCGTGCTCGTCAGTTCCTGACGACCGAAAGAAGAACTCAGGTTTCGAATCGTTGATGCCGCAATCTCGGTTTCCAGCCCAGGCTAGTGCTGTTCGGTCGGCCGCTGGTAAGGAATGAACTTTACCATAAGGAGCAAGCAGGGCCATGGTCCACCCAAAAACAAGGTGTGTCGACAACGCCACCCACCACGGAAGAATGCTGTTGTCCGTGATCCAGTTGCCGCCGAACAGGGCAGGCTGCAGCCAGGCAAGAATCAGGTAGTAGTTGACGAGCCAGACTGCGACAGCGAGACGCGTATCCCCCAGATCAGTCGAGGAATTACGTTACGGGTCAACGCGAATCGAGCGATGCCCCAATGGAACACCGTGCCCAGCACCATACCGGTTCCGATGTACAGACAGCACCCCAGCGCCAGAATCACACCATCATCGATCACGTAGGCACTGCCCTCTGCGGTCTGCAGTTTCAGAGCCTGCTCACCCAGCGGGAACGTCAGATAAACTCTGATGATTTCCAGGGAATGCTTGCCCGCAATCGTGGACCCAATAACGTTAAACAGCAGACTCATCATGGCCGCCACGCCACCGAGCAGGAAACCTACGGTTACATAGAAACCCGTGTAAAACTGTTCCGGATTCCATTCGCTGCCAACACTGGCTCCGCCAAGCTCTGCCTCCAGTGAGGCCATCTGCTGCCTGAGCGATTCCAGGGTTTGACGCTTTTCTTCGAGGGATGTCTGATCCGCCATATCAAGTCATCTCAGTGAAAGTAATTGCAGTGAATCCAACAATCAAACAGTGAAGGCTATTCAGCCCCACCTTCCGACGATCCGCTTTCGGCGTTATCAGCTTCTGACGACGCTGTCACAAACGGCTTCACCAGACCCGCGGGAATATCTGCCTTTGCTCGCCGCTGCCCCGATGTATGCAGCACAAAGCTGACAAGATTCCAGATGGTGTCGGGTTCACTTTGCAACGCGCTCTTGAAACCGGGCATCGGGCTTCCGTTGATTCCGTTCAGAATGCGGCGATAGACGTCGATCGGCTCCTGACCTCCATGCAGCATGCCGGAAGTCAGATCCGCAGCTCGAGTGGGGTGCCCCCAGGAATCGTTGCCGATATTGTCCTTGGTTTGCCCGCGGCCGTCTTCGCCATGACACTTGCTGCAGCCCTTGCTCAGAAAGGCCTGGCGCCCCAATTCTACCCGTTCCATCGTCAATTCAGGCTCCGGAGTCAGCGGCTGGGTGAGTGAGGATTTGGCGTCATTCCAGCGGCGAGTCACATCTTCCGCAAATTCGGGGATGTAATCCGGATCGAGCTCTTCTGCGGCTTCAGCCTCCATCGCCAACTGATACTCAAGCTCGCCACGCTGAGAAAGCACGACCACGTAATCCACCACTGCCTCCAGATCCTCCTTTGGCAGAAGATTGAATGCAGGCATTGATGTCCCCGTGACCCCGCGACGAAGCGTCGCCATCAAGTCCTCGTGCCGCGGCTTGTAGCCATACGGGGTGGAAGTGAATTTGAAGATACCACGGGTGTAATCACGAGGCCGCGGATACATAAACCTGGCAACAGGCCCTTCGCCGTCCCCATTCACCCCATGGCATTGCACACAGCGATGCATGTAGACCTTCTGGCCATGCTTGAGCGTCAGCTGCCTCGCAAAATCCGGCTCACCTTCGCTGACCAATTGCGGCTTCGAAGCCGTTCCGGCATTCCTGACGACAATTCCATGGATTTCCTCCTGGAGGTCGACATCCAGCTCCTGAACCTTCAGGCTGGACGTCCATTCCAAAGGTTCCGCACGTTCACATCCACTTGAACTCAGCAGTAACGGCACCACTAACAGCGACACCTGTGCCATCGACTTCAAACACATACAACCCGTCCAGTCTGGTTATGTTCGGACAAGATTCGCGGACGCCTGACCCAACCTGCTCATTGGTCAAGGTTAGTCTAAATGGCCGTCCCCTGCAAAACGCACACTGCAACTGTTTCCTGAAGTGAGCGATCGATGTCGTCAGCTCCTTGCATCCGTCGTACCAATTGGCAGGCGAATTTCACAACAGACTTTTGTCTCGCTGAGTCGCACCAGAATTACTGAAGAAATGCATGAGAGGAATCGGCCGCGTGAACCGTTTATTGATCAGGGGAATCCCTGCACATGTCGCATCCGGCTAAAGTCGCAACGATCAGGATCGGGACGCATGCGCGCTCATTCGCACAACCGCACACTGCAATGTTCGACAGGCGTGCAGCCCTGGACCGCATTGTCGTCTGTGTGCGGGCTCTCTGGTTTGCCCGGACGACACTGCCAGAATGGCCGCACGCACATAAGGCGGACCGCGGAATTAGTGTCTGCCCTTCGCACCGGATGATTGTGTGATTTGAAAAAGTACTTAATCTTCTGACAGTTCCGGATATTTCTCGCCAAACAAATTCTCACCACACGTCCCGCCCGCCAACTGGGCCAATGCTTCATGAGGAACCCAGCAATGGCAATCGTATTGCGTCCTGATTCCCGTCAGAAAACCCGCCGCACTTTGACAATCTTCGCTTTCTTCACCGGCATTTGCCTGTTTGCTTTGCCAGGCAGGGCTGCAGAACCAGCCAGCGGGCCTGAAATCAAAGTCTCTCAGGGAGACTGGCCATGGTGGAGAGGACCCGGGCATGACGGGATTGCCGAACCTGCGCAAACACCGCCGATCACCTGGAGTGACAAGCAGAATATTGCCTGGGTGGCCCCCGTTCCTGGTCGCGGCCATGGTTCACCGATTGTGGTTGGAGATCAAGTTGTGCTGGCTACGGCTGACAAAGACAGAGACGTGGAATCCGTACTCTGCTTTGATCGCACAACCGGAAGGCAAGTCTGGGAGTCGGTGGTCTTTCAGGGAAAACTGCCGAAGAAAATGAATGAAAAGGCATCTCTGGCTTCCTCGACAGTGGCTTGTGACGGAGAACGATTCTTCATCAATTTTCTGAATGACGACGCGGCGTGGGCCATTGCCCTGGACAGGCAGGGCGGGAAGTTGTGGCAGACTCGATTGACAGATTATGTGATTCATCAGGGCTATGGCTCCTCGCCCCTGCTTTACGGGGAACTTGTGATCGTATCAGCCGACAACAAGAGCGAGAGCGGTGGTGTCATCGCCGCATTGAATCGTTTGACAGGAGAAATTGTCTGGAAACGGAATCGACCGTCGAAGCCCAATTACCCGTCTCCGACGATTGTTCATGTCAATGGCCGCGATCAGCTGATAATGACTGGCTGCGACCTTGTCACGAGCCTGAATCCATCCACTGGTGAAGTGCTTTGGGAGATCGATGGGGCCACCACCGAATGCGTGACAACGACCGTTACTGACGGCACACACATTTTCACAAGTGGCGGCTATCCCAGAAACCATATCTCGGCGGTTGTCGCCGATGGTTCCGGCAAAGTGGCCTGGGATGAACCAATCCGAGTCTACGTACCATCAATGATCTGCAGCAGGAAACGCCTGTTCGGCGTGATGGATGCTGGCATAGCGATCTGTCTGAAGAGCGATTCCGGGGAAGAATTGTGGAAAGGCAGACTTGCCGGAACCTTTAGCGCCTCTCCCGTGCTGGTCGGCGACCTTATCTATGCGACCAACGAACAGGGAGAGACGTTTATCTATCGGGCGTGGGGCGAAAAGTATCAGGAAGTCGGTCGCAACCAACTGGGTGACAGCGTGTTCGCCACTCCCACCTTCTGCGGAAATCGCATCTATATGCGGGCCGCGAGTACTGTTGATGGGAAGCGGCAGGAATACCTCTACTGCATCGCCGAATAGCCGCCACCTTCAGAAACGTGGTCTCAATCGCATCGACGACTTGGGTGCGGCCCCATACGACCAAATTCGTGACGAGGACAAGTCGTTTTTCTCCCGCAGAGATGCCTGCAGGCGTCTGCGGGATCAAATCCCTTTCCAAATGTTTCGAATGCAAGCCCTGAGAATCGCCCGCGATTCCATTGGTTATTCTGAATGGTGAATTGCGGTTGCCATTTGGTAATCGACGGAGACCACAAATGCATGACCAACGAACGCTGCCGAAAAACATTGCCGGATACCAATCGTGGAGCGACCTGACCTTTCTTCACTGGAGAATTGAACCAGAATCTATCCAAAAGCTGCTGCCGCCCGGATTGACTGTCGAGACATTCGATCATAGCGCGTGGGTTGGTATCGTGCCTTTTTCGATGGAGAAAGTTCGTCCGTGGTGGGCACCAGCCGTTCCGGGTATTTCATGGTTTCTGGAAACCAACGTCAGAACGTATGTGAGGCATACGAACGGCGACACAGGCGTTTGGTTCTTTAGCCTGGACGCAAATTCTCGCTTGGCGGTCAGGGTCGCGAGAACTTTTTGGCGACTTCCTTACTTTTACTCTCGCTTGAAACGTTTGAGTGACACCACCGGGAAAGATGAAAGCCGGACCTACACTGGATCCCGAGCAGATCGACAGTCAACCTCTTACAAGATCCGTATCGAATTCAAACCCACCGAAGAACTTCAGGAAGCGCAGGACGGCACGCTCGAGCATTTCCTTCTGGAGCGTTACCTGTTGTTCGCAGCCGGAAAGACAGGTAGCGAAATCTATTCCGGACGCGTGCATCATGTGCCATATCAGTTCCGGAAGTGCACCGTCCATGAGTGCTCCCAGCAACTGCTGACAGCTTCAGGAATTACATGCGATAATGGCCTGCCCGTTCATGCAGCCCATTCGCCGGGCGTTGAGGTCGTTGTGTCACCCCTGCAGAAACTCTGATGTGAATCAGCGTCTACTCGATGGCCTGCATGAAATAGAGGCATCGAATGAATGATGACGCGAATGCCTCGAAAACCTCCATTCTCTTCGGCATTTGAGTCTCGTTTTCCGCGATTCGTCAAAAACGGCATTTATCTTTTAAGTGGAAAGCAACAAAATGCTTGACGAATCACACCGATGGTGGATTCTTGATGCGTCACGCATATTTTTCGGCGTCTCTGGACAACTCGATGTCTGCCTTGCTCAACATTACGACGATGATTGCATTCGCAACCCATGCCTTGCTGGGCTGTTGTCTGCACCATAGTCACCACCGATGCGTGGGTATCCTGAGCTCTGTTGACACTGAGAATTCATCCCCGGCCGCGACCAAAACAAGACCAGACGGTCATTTCCGCCAGACTGTGGGGCAGAAGCACGCGTGTCGTCATCGCCATCAGACCTGCGGTTCCAGTCGCGCCAACCCGGCGAGTGGGCAGGACGTCCCTGATAGTCCGCAGTGTCCTCACGAATGTGACGGATTTGACTGTGGCCTGGTTGCAGCGAATTCGATTCGTCACGCGGTCGATCTCGTGCTGTGCGGCCATACCGTCTGCTCTCGTCTGTGCGTCCTGACGCCTGAGATCACAACGCATTGCGCTGTCAGTGTCACCCACGATCTGGTCATTCTGGACGCACAAAGTGGCACTGCTGTGTCGCGTTGTGCGCAGAATTCTGTCTGGCGCGTCTAGAAGCCCCGCATTGATTGCTCGTGCCTCTCTCCAGCAGGCGCGACTAGCCCTCGTTGGTGTGAGCTCGAATCCGGTTCACCAGCCAGCAGCCTTCGTTCCTTCCGGCCCCACTGGCTGCACGCACATTGGTTGCTTGGGTCTGCGATACAACTTTCGCATCCCGGGCGATCATATGCTGGCATCTGTAATCAAACAGTCAGGCTGGTTTGCGCACAATTCATTTCCACGGAGACATTCCGATGAGTACTTCCAATAACGCTTCAGCAGTAAAGGCTTCGCGTGTTCGACGCGGTGTGCAGTTGACACTGATCGTGGTTTGCCTTGTTGTAGCTGCCACTTTCGTCCAATGGTATCCAACCCTGGATCAGGCGATTTCCAGAGTCATCTCCTCCCGTCGACCGCAGGCCTCGGCCCTTGACAGTCACAGCGAAGATCATGGCGGGCATGATCACGCTGGAGGTAAGCATACTGATAGTGAACATGCCGGACACGATCACAGTGCCGCGGATGCCGGGCTGGAACTTTCGGCCCAGGCCAGAAAAAACCTGGGGCTAACAAGTGACTACATCGACATGGTGAGGCTCACGAACTTCAGGCGTTTCGTCACCGTTCCCGCGATAATTGCAGCACGCCCTGGGCGAACTCAGGTGCATGTTGCCACGCCGTTGAATGGAGTGATCACGCATGTGCACGCGGTGACAGGCGAATCCGTCATGCCCGGGACATTGTTGTTCGAGATACGATTAACACACGAAGACCTTGTTCAATCGCAAACGGATTTTCTGAAATCTCTTGGCGAGCTTGATGTGGAGATGACAGAAATGCAGCGGCTTCGAGCAGCTGCACAAAGCGGAGCGCTGTCCGAAAAGACGCTGCTTGATCGACAGTATGCTATCGACAAGCTGCAATCGCTGCTGACCGCGCAGAGAGAAGCATTGCATCTGCATGGATTATCGGACCGACAGGTTTCGGAGATCGAGACATCACGCAGACTGCTGCGCGAATTACGTGTTTTCGCGCCGATGATTGATGAACATGATCATGGGGACGAACTGAAACTGGCCGACGATTCCATGATTCCGGTCGCGATTTCAAAGCAACCTGCGACCAGGGCGGATAGGCTTCGGGATGAACAGGAGGAAAGGCTTGATAAGGAGAATCAAGCCTTGGACCAATCCCTGGAGGCGACCATGGTTCCACTGGTGATTGAGCAATTGAATGTTCACAAAGGGCAGGCGGTCGCTGCCGGTGACATGCTTTGTACAGTGGCTGACTACAGCAGACTTTACATTCAGGGCGACGCTTTCGAACAGGACATTCATTGGTTGAGCGATGCGCGAAAGAATGGCTGGCCGCTGATGGCAGTCTTCGACGCCGGACAGGGTAAGCAGGAACTAAACAACCTGAACCTGTCTTACATTGGAAATGTGGTTGACACTCAAAACCGAACGCTCCCCTTTTATGTGGACCTGAAGAACGAGATTCTTGAAGATCAGTTCAACGACGAACACCAGAGATTTGTCGTCTGGAAGTACCGTCCTGGTCAGCGACTTCAGTTGCGTGTGCCAATGGAAGAATGGGTCGATCAGATTGTTCTGCCCGTTGATGCGGTTGCGCGAGACGGTGCAGAGGCATTTGTCTTCCGACAGTACGGTGGGCACTTTGATCGAGTACCGGTTCATGTGGTTTACTCGGATCAGCGGTCTGTCGTCATCGCCGCAGATGGAGAATTAAAACCGGGGGCAGTTGTTGCGTTGAAGTCTGCCCATCAGATGCAGATTGCCATGAAGATCCAGGCTGGCGGTGGTGCGGATCCACATGCCGGACACAACCACTAACAGTGGCTGGCAGCCTGTTGAAAAACGGGACCGGCTCGAGCAGGAGACCTTAAAACACGATGGTTTCCGTTCGTCCTGCGTGCCTGCCCCGGTTTTTCAACGGACAGCCAGCAGTTTATCTGCCACTTATCAGTAACTGATTTGTTGAATTACTCCATCGATTGGATGCGAGATCATGTTAAATGCGATCATTCGCTTCGCTCTACACCAGCGATTACTAGTCATTTGCTTCGCTGTGCTGATTAGTGGTGCGGGCATGTGGCTTTCGACACAAACCAGCATCGATGTGTTTCCGGACTTGAATCGTCCGCGTGTCACGGTGATGACCGAGGCCCCCGGGTTAGCTCCAGAGGAAGTTGAAGCACTCATCACCTTCCCGTTGGAGACGGCACTCAACGGAGCCAGCGGCGTACAGATGGTCCGCAGTTCATCGGGAGTCGGGATTTCGGTGATCTATGTTGAGTTTGACTGGGGGACAGACATCTACGTTGACCGGCAGGTCGTGAATGAGCGAATTCAGCTGGTTCAGGATCGTCTGCCGCCAGGGATCCGTCCGCAACTCGCACCGATCTCCTCCATCATGGGGCAGATCGTGATGCTTGGAATGTGGGCCGATCCTTCAGCAAAGAATGATCTTTCAAGCGATTCTCCTTCCTCTGGTCCTGAATCGGCGAAGGGGGGAACATCCGTCATGGAGCTGCGTACGCTCGCCGACTGGGTGGTCGCTCAACGGCTGCGCAGCATCGATGGTGTTTCACAGGTCTTTACGATGGGGGGACAGCGAAAGCAGTTTCAGGTACTGATCGATCCGGACGCTCTGATTCGAATGGGTGTGACTTTGCAGGAGGTTCGAGATGCGGTCGTGAAGAGCAACGTAAACACGACGGGAGGCTATCTTGACGAGCAGGGTCCCAATGAACTGCTTGTCCGTGCAATTGGTCGCGTGCAAACAGTTCAGGACCTGGAAAAGGTTGTCGTCAGCGTTCATGATGGTCGCCCCATCGCTTTGACGCAGGTTGCACGTATTGTCGAAGCCGGACAGGTCAAACGTGGAGACAGTTCCGCGTTTATTCGCAACGAATCTGATGGAACCTTCTCCGGTGGAAAGGCCGTCGTGCTGACCATCAACAAGCAGCCGGATGCAGATACCAGAACTGTCGACCAGGCGGTGAGAAAAGCCGTCGAAGACCTGCGAGTGGCACTGCCTGAAGACATTCGTATCGAGCCGCTCTATGCACAGCGATCATTCATCGAACGTGCCATCGCGAATGTTGTGGAAGCTTTGCGAGATGGTGGCATCCTGGTCGTCATCATTCTGTTTCTTTTCCTGCTGAATCTGCGGACAACACTGATCACGTTGACGGCAATCCCCTTGTCGCTGGCGATCACCGTCATTGTGTTTCATCTGTTTGGTTTGTCCATCAATACGATGACGCTGGGAGGATTAGCGGTCGCCATCGGGGAACTTGTCGACGACGCGATTGTGGACGTTGAAAACATCTTCCGGAGACTGAAGGAGAATGCTGAAAAGGAACGCCCCGAAAGCACGCTTTACGTTGTGTACGAAGCCAGCCGTGAAATTAGAAATTCCATTGTCTTTGGCACCATGATTGTCGTTCTTGTCTTCCTGCCACTATTTGCTTTGACGGGTATGGAAGGTCGGCTGTTCGCTCCGATGGGAGTCGCCTACATTGTCTCAATTCTTTCGTCGCTGCTGGTTTCGCTGACAGTAACTCCCGTGCTTTCTTACTGGTTGCTTGGAGGTCAGAAAAGTGAGTCGGAACACATCGATGGATTTGTTGTTCGGATTCTGAAGCGGGTGGCGGATCACGTGATTCGGTTTAGTCTCGCCTGGCCACGCCTGAATCTGGTTGCAACCACCATTGCAGTGACTGTCGCTGCGATGTTTGTTGTGCGCCTGGACCGCGACTTTCTGCCCCCGTTCAATGAAGGTGTGATTCAGCTGAACGTGGTGCTGCCGCCGGGCACGTCGCTGCGAACCTCCAATGAAATCAATGAGGTCGTGGAAACGCGTTTGCAGAAAATTGAAGACATTGTTCGCTGTAGTCGGCGCACCGGACGTGCTGAACTGGATGAGCACGCGGAAGGCGTCAACATGACAGAATTCATCATCGAACTGAATCCTTCATCCCCCCGCAGTCGCGAAGAGCAGCTTGAAGAAATCCGCGAGGCGATGGCTGACATTCGCGGGATTGTGACCGCCGTGGAACAACCGCTGGCCCACTTGATCTCCCACATGTTGAGTGGTGTGAAAGCTCAGATTGGAATCAAAATCTACGGTGATGATCTGGACGTGCTTCGTCGCCTGGCCAATACCGCACAGCAGAAGATCAGCACCGTCGCCGGAGTCAAAGATCTAATGATTGAACCACTGGTTGTGATTCCCCAGCTACGCATCAAACCGGATCGCGACAAATTGCTGCAGTACGGCTTGAACATGGCGGACGTCAATCAATTTATTCAGACCGCCATGAACGGCGAAGTTGTTTCAGAGGTTCTTGCCGACCAGCGTACATTCGACCTGCTGGTTCGCCTTGATGATCGCTTTCGGGAAGATAAGACCGTGCTGGAACGGCTAACGATCGAACTGCCTGACGGCGGTCATGTTCCTCTGTCTGCGGTTGCTTCCATCATTCCGTCAGGCGGGCCAAATGCAATCAATCGGGAAAATGTCCGGCGAAGAATGGTGATTCAGTGCAATGTCAGCGAACGAGGCGTGGTGGACGTTGTGGGAGACATTCAGGCCGCCCTTGCGGAACTTAACGAGGATATGCCGGAGGGTTATTTCATCGAATATGGCGGACAATTCGAGAGTCAGCAGGCAGCCAGTCGCGTGATTGGTGCCTTGTTTCTCGTATCGATGTTTGCCGTTTTTCTCGTTCTCTTCAGCATGTTTCGTTCCGTCAATCTGTCACTTCAGGTGATGGCCGCGCTTCCGATGGCTTTCATCGGCAGTGTTGCTGCTCTTGTGTGGACAGGTCAGACGCTCACGATTGCTGCCATGGTAGGATTCATTTCGCTGGCCGGAATCGCTTCACGAAACGGAATCCTGCTGCTGAACCACTACCTGCACCTGGTTCAGCACGAGGGCGAACAACTAAATTCATCCATGATTATCCGAGCCGGAAAGGAGCGACTTGTTCCCGTCCTGATGACGGCGCTGACGTCCGGAATTGGATTGGTTCCACTCGTGATGTCGCCTGGTCAGCCCGGACGAGAAATTCTTTACCCTGTAGCCACGGTCATTCTGGGTGGATTAATTAGTTCCACGATGCTGGATTTCTTCGTGCATCCGGCACTCTTCTGGCTGTTCGGACTTAAGTCGGCCAGAAGCGTGATTGATTCAAGCGAACAGGAATTCTGATCGGGGAACGATCTACTGTGCCGTTCAACAAATGCGTGGAAAGGGCGGCTTCAAATTCAACTTCAAACAGTACCCCCACTGATGAATTCGGTTTGGTGTGCAATATTCAATGGTTTCGGTAACCTGTTCATCAAGCGACTCCATTGGCGAGTTGGCTCAGGTAGTTCCCATTCATCTCAGGTAACTACCATTGATATCGAACTGGGAAACTTCGCCGGGAAGCGATGGAGACGAATCAAATGGCCGGATATGACTGTGTACGAACCTTGCCTCCCGGAAGACGGATTCAGGCACTGATTCGACGACTGATTCTGTCTGTGTTTTGCCTGACGACCGGGGCCATTGCATCCGAGCGACCCAATTTCCTGTTCATTCTGACAGACGATCAGTCCCCGTACACTCTGAGCACCTACGGGAACAATGTTTGCCAGACGCCAAACATCAACCGGATCTCAACGGAAGGCATGACGATTGTAGACGCCCATCACATGGGGTCGTACACAGGAGCTGTTTGTTTGCCGTCCCGGACGATGATCATGACAGGCCGAACCGTGTGGCGAATTCCACACCGCAGAAGTGGGCGCAATGCGAAGCAAGATGATCCGCAGGCGTCACCAGACTTCATTGAAGAAGCTGCCGGAAACAGCATGGCGGCTCTCTTCAACAATGCAGGCTACGATACGTTCAGAACCTGTAAAAAAGGAAATACATTTGGACCAGCCAACCAAAAATTCAAAGTTCTTCACGAGGCCGACAAACGGGAAGGTGACGATGAGAATGGAAGTAAGTGGCATGGAGACCGTGCGGTTGATTTTCTGAAGCAGCGAATTGCTGACCGCGACGACGATCCTTTCCTGATGTTCCTTGGATTCTCTCACCCGCACGACCCTCGCAATGGCAAACCAGAGCTACTGAAGAAGTATGGAGCAGAGAATCTCAGACAGCCGCCATCTCGACTGAACCCCGCGGCGCCGCCGCTACCTGTTGAATATCTTCCGGCTCACCCTTTTCACCATGGCCACCCCGGCCTGCGCGATGAAACGACGGTGCAGGGGGTTCTGACAGATCGCTCGGAAGCGACCATTCGTAATGAACTTGGACGCGAGTATGCCTGCATTGAAAATATCGATGTGCAGGTTGGACGCGTTCTGGATCTCCTGCAGCAAACGGGGGAATTGGATAATACGTACGTATTCTTCACATCTGATCACGGCATTGCAGTTGGGCGGCATGGACTTACCGGAAAACAGAATCTCTACGAGCATACCTGGCGGGTTCCATTCCTTGTACGTGGACCCGGCGTGAAGGCAGGAAGTCGCGCCTCCGGGTTTATTTATTTGCTGGATGTGTTGCCGACGATGTGTGATCTGGCCGGAATTCATCGCCCGGAAAAGATGGAAGGTCTGAGCTTTCGAAATGTGCTTGATGGCAGCCAGAATCGGATCCGCGACACACTCTACGGGGTGTATTGTGGGGGCACAAAACCGGGGATGAGGAGCGTCAAGACAGCCGATGGATGGAAACTGATCAAATATGATGTCATGGATGGACAGGTTCGTGAAACCCAGTTGTTCAATCTGAACGAGAACCCTTTCGAACTGCTGGGCGATCATCATGCATCGACGGTGATTTCGATCACGGGAAATACTCCGCTGCCCCATCAAAAAAATCTCGCGGATGACCCGCGATTTGCGGCAAAGCGTCTTCAGCTTGAGGCGGCTCTTCTGGCGGAACAGGTTCGGCTGGACGATCCATACAGACTTTGGGATCAGCCACAGTTACCTCAATAGCCGTTGTGCGTTCGTTGAATACGCCTCCTGAATCAGGAAAGCACATCGGAAGGAGTGTCTCCCGCACGACGGGCCGGTCCGGCTGTTGCGCCGAACTGGGGCATTATCGCTGTTTAAGTTAACGGCGCAATTGCGACTTCCGTGCGCAGTTGCTAAACCTGTCAACCAGTCCGTAGTGGATGAAAGTTTATCTCTGTGCTTCTAAACTGCTTCGAAGGATTTCATTGATGAAGAGTCTCAACCGGCGCGGCTTCACTCTCATTGAGTTGTTAGTCGTCATCGCCATTATTGCAATCCTGATTGCCCTCTTACTCCCGGCAGTGCAACAAGCTCGCGAAGCAGCGAGACGCACACAATGTAAGAACAATTTGAAGCAACTGGGACTGGCGCTTCACAACTACCACGACGTCTACAATCATTTCCCAATCAACTACAGCACCACGTTCACACTCGACAACACAACCATGAGCTGGCTGGTTGGAATTCTACCCTACATTGAACAGGCGAACCTGTTTAATCAGGTGGACCCTAACTTCGGAATTAACAACGATCCTCGGTCACCGACCCCGAACACCGTCACTCCCGTCAACCCAAGCAATGGATGGGTTGCAAAACAACCGATTCCGGCATTTCGCTGTCCGTCCGACACCAGTGATGCACTATTGGGTGGTCGAGCGAATTATGGTGGCACCTGGGCGGTCAACAGTTACAAGGGTGTTGCAGGAGCCAACTGGGCGTGGGGCAGCTGGACGTCGCCAGCAGCATTCAACAACACGCGGTGGGGGACCTCAAACAACGGACTGGATCGAGGAAACGGTATCTTGTTCCGGGGCAATGGATTTCCCTACTCAAATAACATGAGCAAGATCACTGACGGGACCAGCAATACACTTGCGATCGGTGAAGTGGTTGCTCGCTACTGTACGCATACCTGGTGGTGGTGGTTCAACGGAAGTACGGCAACGTGTTCAATTCCACTGAATGCCCCCGGGGTCTGTGCCGGCGCCGCCAATGTCACCAAGGATCAGGGTTTGGTAAACTGTGCAGGCGACTGGCCGAACAACTATTCATTCAAGAGTCAGCATGTTGGTGGCGGGCAATTTGCTTTGTGCGATGGATCCGTGAAATTCATCAGTGAAAACATCGACCTCAACCTGTACCGAAGTATCGCGACCATTGCAGGCGGCGAGACAGTCGGCGAATTCTAGCAGCCTGTTGAAAAACGGGACTGGCTCGAGCAGGAGACCATAAAAAACCATGGTTTCCAGTCGTCCTTCGTGCCTGTCCTGGTTTTTCAACGGACAGCCAGCTTCTTCGGAATGCTGAAGCGTACCTCGCATTCGGCCCTTGCGGCTGAGTTCTCCCTGCGCGGACGGGGAATGGTTCAACGGCGGGCGACTCTGCATCGCCCGCTCATTTTTTTAACCAATCGTAACACGGTAGATGTCCATGAATCGTGCAATCCTGACTTCATTCCTTTGCTTGTGCAGCATTGCTGGCTGCGGTGAGGCGAGTGACGCTCCCGCGACGGCCCCAGTGAGCGGAGTGGTCATGCTGAATGGCCAGCCACTTCCTGAAGCGGTTGTGACCTTCCATCCCGAATCTGGTCCGTCAGGCATTGGCCTGGCTGATGCGAACGGCAAATATACCGTGAAGACAAATGGTCGCAACGGAGCTCCTGTTGGTAAGTGCAAGGTGACCGTGGCTGTTGCGAATGGCCCGGAAGGCTTCCCGGAAGCTGATGGAAACGAAATTCAGCTGCTGGAAAAACCTCGACTGAACGCCAAGTACTCCAACCCGGACACCACCGACCTGATCGTGGAAATCACGGCAGAAGGTACGAAGGATCTGCAACTGGATCTTGATAGCTGATCCAGTCCGACGCTCAAAGCAGGCCTCAGGCCGTTGGAAATGCCCAAATCTTTCCTACGGCTGCCGCTTTTCTTCCGCGTAACTGCGGCGGATGTACAGCGGTTCCAGAGCGTTCACGTTTTCGACAACGTCCTTCAGTCGCTGAGCGGCTCCGATCTGTGCGACCGTGTATGCTCGCGGCTGCCAGAACCTGGCGTCGACAACTTGAAATCGATCGTTGAGAGAAACCTGTTTCGTCAGTGCGGGCCCGGAAAGTGGAATACTCGTAGATAGCTGCCCCGGGCCAATGATGGTGACGGGGTGGTTTGAACAGCGCAGCTGACTTTCGGGATCAAAGCCGTATTCGTTCCAGAACAATTCGCCACGCTGAGCATCGCTAATGGCGGCAACGACCGGGATATCAGCCGGGACCTGCTGTGCAATTGCCTGCAATGTGTCGACGGTCACCAGTGACGCTTTGTTGATCCAGGCAAACGTCTTTGCGAATGTCAGCCCCACGCGAAGCCCGGTAAAGCTGCCCGGCCCGATGCTCACTGCGACGGTGTGAATTTCCCCCGGAGTAACACCCTGCTCGCACAGCAGCCTTTGAACATCCGCCACAAGAGTTTGGGCGTGTCGGCGTCCTTCTGAATCCAGAAGGAGTTCAATGATCTCACCATCATCGCTTCGCAACGCGATGGAACCAATCATTCCGGACGTTTCCACAGCCAGCAGATAGCCAGCCTCACCATTGGTACCATTCGGTGGCTGATGCACGCTATTCACCGACCGAAAGTATCTCATTGAAGATGAACGGCTGAACGCCGGTATCCATCGAATCCGTCATCTCGCCAGCATGATAGCTACTGCGAACAAAAGGTCCGCTGGCGACCATTCGGAAGCCCATTTCGCGAGCGATTTGCCCAAGCTCGTTGAATTCCTCCGGCGGCAGATATCTTTCGACGGGAAGGTGATCGGGAGTTGGCTGAAGATACTGGCCGAGCGTAAGAATATCACAGTCGACAGCGCGCAGATCGGCGAAGACCTGAATCAATTCTTCCCGAGTTTCACCCAAACCCAGCATCAGGCCGCTTTTCGTTGGCATTTTCGGAGCTTCGCTTCGAACCTGACTCAGCAGGTCTAACGTTCGCTGGTACTCAGCATTCCTTCGAACACGATGATAAAGCCGCGGGACTGTTTCTGTGTTGTGATTAAACACGTCCGGCTGAGATTCGATGACGCGGCTGATAGCCGCGCGGTTTCCCATGAAGTCTGGCGTCAGCACTTCGACCTGAGCTCCCGTTCGGCGGCGGACCGCAAGGACCGTCTGGTACCAGTGCTCTGCGCCGCCGTCTTTCAGATCATCTCGCGTGACGGATGTGATCACGACATATTTGAGGCCCAGCCGTTCAGCTGCTTCAGCAACACGTTCAGGTTCATCAATCTGAAGTTGTTCTGTCTTGCCACGTGGTACCGAACAGAAGCCGCACGGGCGAGTGCAGACGTTTCCGCCGATCATGAATGTGGCGGTTTTCTGCGACCAGCATTCTGTGCGATTCGGGCATTTAGCACTTTCGCAAACCGTCTCCAGTTTCAGGTCTTCGATGACATCATTCGTGTATGCCATGCCAGCCTGAGGCAACGGCCGTTTCAGCCATCTCGGCAAACGTCGAACGTGCCCCGTCGGATTGGAAGCCTGCAGCTGACTCGATACTTCAGGATTCGCCGTGGCGGAGCAACAGTCTGATCCACTGCTGCACTGCCCACCCGACGAGCATGAGCCGGAATCAGACGGATTAATGATCGGTAAACTTGTCATTGACCTGCACCCTGGTTCTCTTCAGGAATGGATGCCCCGAATGAATATGATATTCAGGGTAGCCGAGTTCTTCACATAAATTCTGAATCAGCGACGCCCGTACTTGTGACATTTGAGTGGGCCGCACTCGCTCTGCGTCGAGAGATGAGATTTTCTGCCCGAGCAACCCCCGACCAATCTCTCGCTGTTCATCAAGTCGACTGCTTACGTTCAGGCAGATCCCAAAACTCGTAACACCGTCTTCGACACGAATGCCGATTTCGCTGATCACTCCGTGTCGACCTTCAACCACGGAATCGTCCGTCAGACCGGGGCGGGCTGAAACCTGCTGCTCTCGACATGACAGTACAACCGCACGAAGGAGATGGTCCCGGTATTCCGCTGCGTTCATTCCACACTCCGGAAGCGAAATCACGACATAGGCGATCAGTTGCCCGGGTTGGTGCAGGATCGCATGGCCATCGCGTTTGACGCGGTGAACCGAAATTAATCGTGCTTCCAGCTCTCGTGGATCTGCCGGCAGTTCCAGCAGGTTGCTGTCTGCCCCCATCGTCACAGCCGGTGGATGCTCGCACATCAGGATGGCCGCATTGATACGACTTTGGGAGCGTACTTCATGCACCATCAGTTTCTGCAGCGCCAGCACTGACATCACGTCGACAAGTCCGAGGAGTCGGACTTCCGCGATGGTTGCGGTCTTACTGGTAAATGCTTCCCAATCGATGGTCATGCGGGTTGAAATAATACGGGATGGACCGAGCGACGATCACCGAGGCGCAACCTGTTAGTCAGGGTGGTCACCCGGTAAGAAAACGGCATCATGCCGACATGCCGTGATTCTACCACGCACAACGACTTCAACCCAACGGAAGTCTGTGGTTCCATTCAGATTCGAAGCAGGGATCCGCTATTCCAGGTCTGATTCTCAGGCATGGTATGCCGATCCCATGCTGGGCGGCCGCGTAAAATTGCATCCAGGAACGCGTAGCGAGGGGTAAAGCACCTGTCAGGCGTTGGCGTGGCCTGCTGATTCTGTCACGTGCAAAACGTCTGTAATTCGGCTCGAAGCCGGGTGATCCGGCCCCCGGATGACGATCCGGAGGGATACCAAATCAGATCACAGGGCCAGCAGTGGAGTTCGCTATCGAATAATTGTGGTCAGCTCTTTCAGGACTTCATCGGTCACAGTGATTGTTCGCGCATTGGCCGAAAAGCCCCTCTGAGCAACAATCAGTCGCGTAAATTCCAGAGCCAGATCGACATTTGAGCCTTCGAGCTGTCCGGCTCTGATGGCACCACGGCCTCCGTTCAGAGCGTTCCCAATAACGGCTTCCCCGCTGGCAAGCGATGCCTCGTAATAGTTGTTTCCGGCACTGACAAGTCCATCGACATTACGAAACGACGCGATGGCAAGCTGGCCAAGTGCCAGCATCAGTCCGTTGCTGGTCAGGCCAAAGATTGTACCGTCGGAGTCGATCTGTACGTCGGAAAGTTGCCCTGGCTCATATCCATTTGCAGCGGCAGAAAGCGATGCGCGTGAGCCTGCTTCGGTCAGACCTTCGAAAGAGCCTGGTTCGCCAAAGGAAAGGGTCACTGTCTGCGGGGAAGGTACATTGTCAAATTGAAAGGTGATATCAATATCCCCGGACGCGGTCCCTTTCACCTGCTGAAAAGAACCATCCTTGTTGAAGGCGATACCCTGAACGGAATTATCCAGCATGACCCCTTCCGTGGGATCGATGACGGCTTCCATATCCCAGTCGTTGTCCGCTCTTTTCGTAAATTTCAGATTGACCGCGTGCCCCACTCCACGTTCATCGAACACTTCGGTGGCTCGATAGTAGGAGTCGGCATTCTTACCGACCGATCGTGTGATAAAGCTGTAGGTTCTGAAATCAAAATCACCGATATTCCCCGGGATATCTTCAATCGACACGTCCAGCGATGAAGGGCCGGTGCTGCCAGCCGTGACTTCGATGTGTCCCAGCGAATCCAGACTGAACGTTGCATCACCGTATGCCGTTTGCAATTCAGTCATCAGACCGGCCACGGTTGTTGTGCCATCCACCGAAATCTCAGACGGAAATGGTGGAGTACCGTCAGATCGTGTGCCACCAAGAATCAGCTTGTCGCCTGCGACATACGGAATGACGCTTCCGTCGAGATCATTCAGAAAATCCGTTCCGCTCGCTGCCGTGCCGCCCTTAGTGAGCGGAACCGAAAGTCGGAGCCTCTGAGCTACCGGCCCTGTGGCTGTCGACGGAAAGTTGCCACCAACTGTAATTTCGTCAGTGACTTTACCCGGAATTGCAACGCCCTTCGGCACCAGCAATCGATCGTCGCCCGGAGTCTGGAAGGATGGATTCACTCCGTCCGGTTCTCCAACGGTTCCAAATCGCTTGATCAGATTCCCCGTGGATGCGTCCACAAGATAGCCGTTCTCATCCAGCGAGAAAGACCCCGCTCGTGTGTAGTAAGTCTTTTCGCCCGAAGTCGCAACGAAGAACCCGCCGCCATCGACGGCCACATCCAGGTCCTGCCCGGTGGCTTCCAGATTGCCCTGTGAGAAGTTCAGATCGACAAGCGAAATGCGACTTCCGGTACCAATCTGAACAGCATTCACGCTGCCCAGCAAGCCGGTAGAGGCAGACGTGGAACCACGCTGAAGTTCGTACATCAAGTCTGAAAACAAAGCACGCGAGGATTTGAATGCTGTCGTATTCAGGTTTGCAAGATTATTGCCGATCACTTCGAGCATCTTTTGATGCCCGCGAAGTCCGGAGATTCCGGTCAGGAGTGAATTTGCCATCGCTCAATACCCTTTATTTTATTGCGACTTAGTTTAAGACGCCGGTAATGTCAGCCAGTGAAGCAGCGATATGTTCCGTCTGATTGGGCACTGCGATGGACATCCTTACGCTCTCGCCGAACCTTGCGACTGTATCTACAACGCCTGAGACTCCACCACGAATCTGCACCGTCCTGCCCAGCAATGATGATGCCACCGAGAGGTCGTCGAAGTTGTTCTGCGACGATGACGGGACTTCGCTGATCGTATTAATGTCTTTCACAGGAACGGATTCGCCATTCACGGTCACCATCACGCTGCCACTCCGCTGAATAACGCCTGATACGATGCCCGAATAAGAGTTGCCCTCCGGGTCCTGCCATCCCACTTTCTTTCCCAGCCACGCGGTGTCGCCGATTGCAAGCGCGGTCGCGGGTTCCTCTGGCGGCGAGGACTGAAGTTCGATCAACTTGTCGAGTTTCGTATTCTGTGTTTCAATCCCCTCAACCATGGAAAATTGAGCGAGTTGAAGCAGGAAATCTTCCTGTTTGGTTGGATCGAGTGGATCCTGGTTTTTCAGTGTGGTGGTGAACAGTTGCAGGAACTCGCTGCGCCCGGATTCCGCCGTAAATGATGTGCTCGCCATTTTCTGCTCAACTGATTTGTGGGATGAAACTCAGGATTCATTCAGGCTCGAAAACTCAGCCGGTCGTTCTCGCCTGATCGATGGTCCCTTGCCGAAACACTACGATCAGACTCAGAGGCATTTCGAACCGCGCGGCGCCCCGTCCGCGAAATGCCTCGATGCGAGTCGGGATGACCATCCCCATGGGGATGGTGCCCGCGTCCGTGATGGCCGTTGGTGTCTGCCGACAGGAAATCAAGCGAACACAGCCCCATTTCACTGTTCCGCAGTTGCTGTTCAATTTCACTTCCGCGTGCCTGTAACATGTCCATCGTCACAGGCTCGAGGGCGGTTACGCGAATGTTCAGGCCCTGTTCTGTCCGACTCATCTGGATCACCAGTTCTCCCAGGTCGGGAGGATCCAAACGCATCGTCATTGACGATGGATCTGTTCGGTGCTGTTTGTGGACGTATTCATAGATTGCTCGGGAAACCTGAGCAGACAGAGGTTGCCGTAATTCCGCCGTGACCGATTCCCCGATGGAATTTCCCGCCGGGCCGACAATGACTTTGTTAAATGACGCCGGGGCCGCCGCATCGTCTGTGCTCGGTACTTTCGCATCCGTTGTCTGACGCCCATCAGAGGTCGGACTGGGGCGATCGAATTGAATGGAATTGGGAATCATTGCAGACATGGCCCGCAATGGATCGGCTGCGATGGCCGGATTGATCGCAGAAGGGCGACCCGTCGCGCCACGACCGTTCATCGATACGATGCGGCCGATATCCCGGCCAACAGCGTCGGCAAGCCTCGCGAACGAAACTTCTGATTTCTCCGGCAACCGCGGGGACGAACGGAGGTTGTTCCACAATTGAGGACTGGAACTCGAATCCCCAAAGTTCGAACCACCATGGTGCCTGTTAAAAACGGAATGGTGACCTTCGTTCGCGCCAGGAATCGCTCTGATGTTCAGGTTGCCCTCGCGTGCCAGACGCAGCCCTTCTGCTCGGGCCTGATCAGCGGGACTTGTCCTTAGCGCCTCGATCTGAAATGGAATGGATCCGTCCTTCAACCCCTCCAGAATTCGCTCCAACGAATGTACCGGAGCCCCCTGCGAGGCATCGCCGGCATCCACCGTTGATGCCGCCGCAGAAGGACTGATCAAACGATGAACATTCGTGTGGGCTGACACATGTTCGGGTGAATCGTTGACCTCCGGTACATGCCCAGAATTCTGCACGTCTGAATCAAGTGTTGCGATCGCTGGTCTGCTTCCCACGGCCGACTTTGTTAATGGTACAAAGTTCGTGGACGAAGACGTTGCTGATTTGGTCTTCAGCAACGGGAGTGATGGCTGCTCTGCATTTGATTGTCCCTCAGTCAGCACTGCGCCGTTTATTCCTGGTAGTTTCGGCTGAGCGTCGCTGTTCTTGTTACTTTGCTTCTGCTGATCCCCGTGCGAAATTGTCTGGACGAAACTAGCGATGTGGTTTGAATCTTCGCCGGATCCCACCGTCGGCTTTTGAACAGCCGTTGCCGCTGTGTTTGCGTTAATCAGCAGTAACTGAAACTCACATTTGCATGAATGCTCTTTCCTCGGACGTGTTCCTTTTTCAGCGCGCTTTCGTTCGTCCGCCGCACTCGCTTCGCGTCGTTCGGCTCGTTGTCGCGCCCGCTCACGATCCGATGACCTGTCGGATTCCTTCTCCGAAGCAGTGGTCGGAGTCCGAATAGTGTCGCGTTCCACGGAACGATCGATGCCTTCAGCTCCCCGAAGGACGGGAATTGAGTTTGTAACAGGAATTGGAAGCAGCGATGTCATGATTCTGTACCAACTGGGTCCGCGACGAAGACCCACGTTCCTCGCAGTTTGAATCCGGCTGCAGGAACGTGTTCTTCTTCCTTCGTCATTTCACTGCAGTGCCACTGGCGAAGAATTGCCATGAAAATGGGGCACTGCGACGAATCCCCATGGGCACAAGCACCCACATAAACCGCACAACGCGCGTAATCAAACGCGTTAGAGATTCGAACAAGGGAGTGCCGCGTGGCTTTGCAGGTCAAATACCGTATCATGCCCCCCCGCGTCACGACGCGACTTCATCCCATGACCTGCCCCTACCAATCAAAGTCTGTTCAGACCGTGGCATCGGAAATTCCTAATCAGCCAGACCCTCGAACGAGGGGTGATCGCCGTCAATCGTCGCTGAACGGAGACCTTATTCTGTTTCTGGAGTCCCTGACGGAAAGTCTGAAACACGTCATCTTTCAGCGTGCGGTACTGAGTCGTCCATCGTCAGAAACGGCAGAATTCCCCCGAGTCGATATGCGATTGGTGCGTCTGAAGTCCGGAGAACATCTGCAGGTAGCACGACGTACGAAAACGCAGGAATTCCATACGAATATCCCCCTGAATCCCTCAGATTTTGATACATCGCTTGCGTCTCTGGAACAGTTGCTCTCTCCTTTTATCTGGCAGGATTTTCGGATTGTTGGTCGTACGGCAATTGTTGAATATTCAAAGCAGAAGAACACACTATGGAAATCTCGTCGCAAAGAGATTGATGACTCCGCCTCACTGACAACAACGCAGTCCGATCACAACAGAAAGCGTGCGTATTTAATTCCGGATGGAACCCCGGTGCCCTTCCTTGTCCATACAGGAATCATGACGGAATCCGGGCAGGTCCGCGCCCGTCACTATCACAAGTTCCGACAGATCAATCGGTATCTCGAGTTCATACATGATGTCGTGGACTCCCTGCCGCAGGAGGGGCTTCGCGTAGTCGATTTTGGAAGCGGTAAAAGTTACCTGACTTTCGCCACGCATCACTTAATCAAACAAATTCTCAATCGCGATTGCGAAATCGTTGGCTTAGACCGCCGTGCCGATGTGGTTGCGACCTGTGAAGCGATCGCGAGGAAGCTGAATCTGGCGGGAATCCGTTTCGAAGTGGGAGAAATTGCGGGGTATCAGCCATCCGGGGCCGTGCACCTGGCAATCTCTTTGCATGCCTGTGACACGGCGACAGACGATGCCATCCAGCAGGCCGTCGCGTGGGAGGCAAACGTTATACTGGCCGTTCCCTGCTGTCAGCATGAATTGGCTGGCGTGATGGCTGGGAATGCACTTCCCGTGCTGACTGAGCACGGGATCCTGCGAGAGAGATTCGCGGCGATGACAACGGATGCAATGAGGGCTGAGGTATTGGACGGGGTCGGTTATGATGCATCGCTGATTGAGTTCATCGATATGGAGCATACTCCGAAAAATATCCTGATCCGGGCCATTCGCCGGAAGAACGCGACGGATGCAACACGGCGTCAATCTGCAATCGAACGACTCACTCACATGCGACATTTACTGAATATACCGCCGCTGAAGCTGGAGCGAATGCTGCTTCCGTCATGAATCGAACGCTGATCACACTCTGTACTTACAATGAACGAGAAAACATTGAATTGCTCATACCCGAATTGCTGAGCACAGTTCCAGACATCTGCATTCTCGTAATCGATGATAATTCGCCTGATGGCACAGGTCAGTACGTGGATCAATTGTCCGAATCAAATCCTCAGATTCGAATCATCCATCGAGAAGGAAAACTGGGGCTTGGCACTGCCACCGTTGCGGGATTCCAGTACGGTATTGAGCATCAGTTTGAACTGCTGATCAATATGGATGCGGACTTCAGCCACCAGCCCCGCCATATTCCTGAGATGTTGTCGGAAATCAAAAAAACGGATGTTGTCATCGGCTCACGATATGTCGCGGGCGGCGGTGTCGTTGGATGGAGTCTTCGACGGCATCTGATGAGCCGCACAATTAATCTCTGGGCCAGGCTGTTGTTAGGATTGAGGACCAGAGACAACAGTGGCAGCTTTCGGTGTTTCAGGGTTCCCTGTCTGGCGATGGTTGACTGGTCAAAAACCGTATCAAAAGGATATGCCTTTCAGGAAGAGATCCTTTACCGTCTCTCGCGGGCTGGGTGCAGCTTCTCAGAAACACCGATCCGCTTCGAAGATCGGCGATTCGGTACAACCAAGATCAATATGTACGAAGCGATGACAGCTGTGATCGATATCCTGAAAATGGGTTACCGTCGGCTGCTTCGGCAGGACTAAACGATCAGGAGTTGCTGTCTGCTACAACGCGCCGCGGCATAAGAAAGATCCGTCAGCCTCATCCCCCGCCTACGCTACCCGATCTGACGCGTCGGTCAGAACCTGCGCCCAATTTCGCGCGGAATCTCATGCGCTTGCAATTCGAATGTGGCCGCGTCAATACTTGTCGGGGATTTGGCGCGTTGATTCCTTTCGAGCGATAGCAGGTGATGAGATGAAGAACGCAGCTGTATGGCAGGTGCTGATACTTGTAACGTCGATTTCCAGTCCTTCTTCGGCGCTGTTCGGTCAGGACCAGCTTCCGCTGGTCATGTCTGTAGAACGACAGCCGCTGACGGCAGCAACGAAGCGAATCATCGAAGCAATGGAGTTTGCAGGCGCGCCGATCGACGTCGCTACGCTGGCCAAACTCGATCAGGCATTTACTGCAGATCGTGATGCAGACGCGATTGAACAGATACAGAAAGCGCTCGACCCACTTTGCGTGGCAATGGTAAACATCAACGCCGAAAGCAGAGTCAAAGTCTCTGAAGGTCCTGCTCCAAAAGAACTGATCGAGCAGGGCTGGACAGCCTTTCTTGTCAAGGTTCACAACGAGGCCGGGATTAACCCTCCACTTCAGGTCGAAAGCCCCAATGCTGCTCCGGTTTATCAGCAGGGAAAAGGGGCTCGCCAACAGCCTCGAACCGATCAGAATCTGGTTGACGCCAAAGATGTGCCGGACCGGTTCCTTGATCTCCGAATGCTCACGAGAGAGCCGCTGAAGCCGCGACTTTCCGGCCTGGCCCTTGAATACGCCGTAGTAGAACTTTACTCACGAGATGCCGGAAAGCGAGAAGCAGCGATTTCATTTCACGTCGGAGCTGGTACCCAGGACATTGGTTTTCGAAATGCCGTGCCAATGCTGTTTGAATGCAAGCCCGCCGTTGAGGTGAAGTTTTCGATCCGGGATAGTGACGGAAGCCCCACGACCGCTTCGCTGATTATTCGGGATACGCAGGGCCGCATCTATCCACACCCTTCGCGGCGGCTTGCACCAGACTTCTTTTTTCACCATCAGATTTATCGAAACGATGGCGAATCCGTTGCACTGCCACCAGGAAGGTACGAAGTGATTGCGAATCGAGGTCCCGAATACCTGCCGCAGATTTCGACCGTCGAAATACCAGCAGATGTGAAAGAATTCGGGGTACCAATCCGTTTGAAGCGATGGATTCATCTTGCGAGCCGGGGCTGGTATTCCGGTGATCATCACGTCCATGCGGCAGGCTGCGCTCATTACGACAGCCCAACAGAAGGCGTCGGCCCGGAAGATATGATGCGTCATATTCTGGGGGAAGACCTGAACGTTGGATGTGTCCTCAGTTGGGGGCCCTGCTGGTACACCCAGAAGCAGTTTTTTGAAGGAGAGGTTTCTCGTCTTTCGACGAACCGCTATCTGATGCGTTACGACGTTGAAGTGAGCGGTTTTCCATCATCGCACGCTGGCCATCTTTGCCTTTTGAAACTCAGGGAAGATGATTTCCCGGGTACAACCAGAATTGAGCAGTGGCCAAGCTGGACCATGCCAGTGCTTCAATGGGGCCAGCGACAGGGTGGCATTGTCGGCTACAGCCACAGTGGATGGGGACTGGCGTTACCGGACTATATGCCGGATGGTTCACGGCAATTCACAAAGCGACCATGGGGAGGCGCTGGAAATGAATGGCCTGGTCGAGCTGCCGATCGGCTTCCCGATTACGCCATGCCGGTCTTCGACGGCATTGGCGCGAATGAATATATCGTGACGACGGCTCACGGTGCGTGCGATTTCATTTCTGCTGTCGATACGCCCGCCATCTGGGAACTGAATATTTGGTACCACACCCTGAACTGCGGAATGACAAGTCGCATCAGTGGCGAAACGGATTTCCCCTGCATCTACGGTGACCGTGTCGGTTTGGGACGAATCTACGTGGGTTTCGATGATGATGAAGAGTTATCGTATGACACGTGGGTTGACGGACTGAAGGATGGGCGAAGCTATTGCGGCGATGGACTCAGCCACATCATTGATTTCAAAGTCGATGACGTATCGGTTGGCGCTCGTTCGGCGGATCAGTCGAGCGTCAGCGAACTGCAGATCAGTGAAGCCCGATCGGTTGTTGTCCAGTTTGACGCGGCCGCCCTGCTGGAAGAAACACCAACTGAGCTGTCTCGGTCAATTCGGAACCGTCGTCTTGATGAAAAACCATACTGGCATATAGAACGATGCCGAATTGACGACTCGCGAGATGTACCTGTAGAGATTATTATCAACGGCGAAGTTGCCGCCACCAGAAGGCTGCTCGCTGACGGGCACATCGAACATTTTGAAGTGCCTGTTGAAATCAGTCGATCATCCTGGATTGCCATACGTATTCTGCCGTCGGTGCATACCAATCCGATCTTTGTGAAAGTGGATGGGAAACCAATAAGGGCCAGTCAGCGAAGTGCCGAATGGTGTATCCAGGCTGTTGATACGTGCTGGAATTCAAAGAAAGGCCAGATTCGTGAATCAGAAAAAGCCGATGCAAAAGCGGCCTACGATGCCGCCAGAGAAATCTACCAGCAGATACTGACAGAGACGACTGCTCAGTAGCCGGGCGTCACGACCTTCATTCGCCGGAAACGAAAACAGGCTGATCGCACGGCAGCAACCAGCCTGTTCCTGAGTCAACAGTTTCGGCAACCACTACTTTTCCGGCAGTGCGTCCACTTTGATGCTGAGATCCCTGAGCTGCCGATCGTCGACTGCGGATGGAGCACCCGTCAGCATATCGGCTGCTTTTTGGGTCTTTGGGAAGGCGATCACATCGCGAATGTTTTCGTCACCCGCCAGAAGCATGACCCATCGGTCGAGTCCCAGTGCAATCCCCGCATGCGGTGGAGCACCATATCGCAGGGCCTCCAACAGAAATCCGAATCGCTTTTCAGCTTCATCTGCACTGATCTTCAGTAAGTCAAAGACTTGCTGCTGAACGGCCGAATCGTGAATACGGACACTGCCACTTGCGGCCTCATAGCCGTTGACGACCAGGTCATACGAGTCTGCTCGTACTTTTCCGGGTTCGCTTCCCATCAATTCAACATCTGCCGGATTGGGCTGGCAGAATGGATGATGTTCTGCATCGTAGCGCTGTTCATCAGGATTCCACGTCACCAGTGGAAAGTCCACGACCCAGTGACAGCTGAATTCAGAGGGATCGTAGAGATTCAGTTCCTTCGCCAGTCGATTCCGCAAAGCTGAAAGTGCAGCTGAAGTGACTTTGGGCTGGTCTGCGACGAAAAGCAGAAGGTCTCCGTCTTCTCCGTTCATTCGACTGATGATCTGCTGCTGCTGCTCATCAGTGAAGAACTTCGCGATTGTCGATTCCAGCTTGCCCCCGACTACTTTCATATAAGCCAGGCCTTTGGCGCCGTAGTCTCCAACGAAGTTCTTCAGGTCGACATCCAACAGTCTTCGGCTGTATTTTTCTGCCGCCGCTTTGGCATTGATGCCACGGACCCGGCCGCCGCCGGCCATCACATTTTTGAAGACACCAAAGTCACAGACCGATGCGACGTCACCAATATCGATCAGTTCCATTCCGAATCGAAGGTCTGGTTTATCAGATCCGAAACGCTCCATCATGTCGGCATAGGTATGGCGAGGCAGCGGTGTTTTTACGTCGACGCCACGGACGGCTTTCATAACATACGCAACCAGCCCGTCGATCAGATTGAGGATGTCGTCGCGTTCGACGAATGCCATTTCGACGTCGATTTGTGTAAATTCCGGCTGGCGATCTGCTCTCAGGTCTTCGTCTCGAAAGCAGCGTGCAATCTGGTAATACCGGTCAAAACCCGCCACCATCAGAATCTGTTTGTAGATCTGTGGGGACTGTGGCAGTGCATAAAAACTGCCGGGATGCACGCGACTGGGCACCAGGTAATCTCGTGCCCCTTCAGGGGTGCTTCGTCCCAGCATGGGAGTTTCGATTTCCAGAAACTCCCGTGTGTTGAAGTACTCGCGAACAGCCTGCGTTAATTGGTGACGCAGGATAATGCTCTTCTGCAGGTCCGGTCGGCGAAGGTCAACAAAACGGTATTTGAGCCGCAGTTCTTCATTCGGCAGGTCGCTACCATCAATTTCAAACGGAGGAGTCTTGCTCTTGCTGAGCACCGTCAGGGACCTGGCAAGAACCTCAATTTCGCCGGTTTCCAGTTTGGCATTCACGAGGCTGTCGCCGCGATACCTCACTTCTCCCACGACTTTGACCACGTCTTCACGACGAAGCTTACGTGCCAGACCATCCATTTCGGAGTTGTCGTCTTTATTGAAGACAACCTGAGTCTTGCCATAGCGATCTCGCAGGTCAACGAACACCAGGCTGTCGCCGTGGTCGCGATAACTATGAACCCAGCCGCTGACCGTGACGGTTTCGCCAACGTTGGATCGTCGAAGTTCTCCGCAATGATGAGTTCTGTGCACAGAATGTAGTCCGAGGCAGACGAGGAAAAAGGCCATCGAAGATTCAGCACGTTAACGCAAACAGGCTGAAATGAGTCCTCGATAATTCCGGAAACGGGCAGTATAGAACGCTGGCCAGCGAACCGCAAAGAGGCGGTCATGTTGGCCTTACAGTGAGAATTGGCGTGAGAGAAACAGTGAACGGCCGAGGTGAAATGGCATCTCACAGGTTTCACTGGCTTCTTGCGGAAACTGTCGCCACTGGTTTACGCAGGCTACTGGTTTACGCAGGCTGAAACTGATTCAAATACGGAATCGTCGCAGCATGTGCAGTGACCTGATCTGAAGCCGACAACAACTGCCCCAGGTAATCCCATTCACCGGTAATTAGTGCTGTCTGAACACTGGCTGGCAGAGAAACGGAAATTCTGATGTCGCCAAGACTGACGGACAGTGATTCCAGATCGACTGTGAGTTCCGATTCTGGATTCGTGCTGATTGCCGCTGCGAGTTTTTCCAGGTCTGCCCGACTGGCCTTCAATGCAGGAATGCCGAGCGAGCCGCAATTTCCGAAGAAGATCTCCGCATAAGTTTCGGCAATGATGGCCCTGATCCCCCACCGCATTAACGACTGCGGTGCGTGTTCACGGGACGACCCGCAGCCGAAATTTCGGCCGGCAATCAGGATTCCAGCTCCCTGGTACTCAGGCTTGTCAAACGGATGGTTTGGGTCCTGCTTTCGATCATCCTCAAATGCGTGTTCGCCGAGCCCGTCGAATGAGACACATCTCAGAAAACGCGCTGGAATAATGCGGTCTGTGTCGATGTCATCAAGCATCAATGGAATGCCCGTTGCTGTGATCGATTTGATTTCGTTCATTTAAATCTTCTCAAATTGTATTTGTGTTCGGTTTGAATTGGGTCTCACACAGATCGGCGAAGCTGGCAGCCTGTTAAGAAACGGGACTGGCTCGACGACAGCTAGACGGCCGCTCCGGCAAACTCGCGAATGTCAGTGACGGATCCCTGAATGGCTGCAGCCGCAACCATCGCGGGGCTCATCAACAGCGTTCTGCCGGTCGGGCTTCCCTGACGTCCCTTGAAGTTTCGGTTGCTGGAGGATGCGCAGAGTTCGCGCCCCTGCAGCTTATCCGGGTTCATGGCGAGACACATGCTGCAACCGGCTTCACGCCACTCAAATCCGGCTTCGGTGAAAATCTTATCCAGCCCTTCCTGCATTGCCTGATCTCGCACCAATTGAGAGCCGGGGACGACGATGGCTTTGACACCAGCAGCAACCTTATGACCTCTGGCAACGCGGGCGGCTTCACGCAGGTCGGAAATACGCGAATTTGTGCACGATCCGATGAATGCGACATCGATCCGCGTGCCATGAATTGACTGACCGCCTTCGAGTCCCATGAATTCCAGTGCTTCACCGATCAGAGTTCGTTCATCCGGAGAGACATCTTCCAGACGCGGTAGCGGCTGGCTGATCCCCACCGACTGTGCCGGTGTAATGCCCCATGTCACTGTGGGTTCGATGTCCGCAGCGTCGAACACAACTTCGTCATCAAACTCAGATTCTTCCGCGGAAGCCAGTGAAAGCCACCACTTTGCGGCACGGTCGAATTCGTCCCCCTGGGGCGAGAATGGTTTGCCGCGCAGGTATTCGACAGTCTTCTCGTCGGGATTGATATACCCGCAACGAGCACCTCCTTCGATGCTCATATTGCAAACCGTCATTCGTTCTTCCATTGACATCGCATCGAATGTCGTGCCGGCAAATTCGTAGGCGTATCCGACTCCGCCCTGAACGCCCAGCTTCTGGATGATGTAGAGAATAACATCTTTTGCGTAGACACCGGGGGCCAGATCGCCATTGACGACAACGCGACGCACTTTGGGACGGCTCAGAAACATGGTCTGGCTGGCAAGGACTTCGGCCACATTGCTTGTGCCAATACCGATGGCAATGCTGCCGAACGCGCCATGAGTGCTGGTATGGCTGTCACCACAAACGATTGTCATCCCGGGTTGTGTTAAACCCTGCTCCGGACCAACGACGTGGACAATGCCCTGACGTTTGTCTTTGAGATCCAGCAGCGTGACGCCAAATTCGTCACAGTTCTTTTCAATCGCCGACATCATCTGTTCGGCAAGTGAATCCTGGAATGGACGTGACTGGTTCGCTGTGGGGACAATATGGTCGACGGTCGCAACTGTGCGTTCCGGAAATGCCACCTTCAAGCCCCGGTCTCGCAGGATCTCAAAAGCCTGAGGGCTTGTGACTTCGTGAATCAGATGCAGCCCGATAAACAGTTGAGTGCGTCCCCCAGGCAATTCCCGAACCGAGTGAAGATCCCAGACCTTGTTGAACAGATTGCGTTTGTCGGACATGAACATGCTTCATTGAAAACGGTGTGGAAACGAATCAACCGCCGCAGCCGTTCCCCTGCTCCCGACCAATTTCCATGAGGAAAATGGAGCTTCCGGGGATGGATCGAAAGAAACACGCAGCGGCGAGCCCTGCAGCATCGGGGGACTCCACTTCGCCTTCTGCGTCAATCACGCGCACAGCGATTTCGGCGTCACCCGGGAGAGCGTACAGCGACCGCGTCATTGTAACGCATCATTGACTCGGATTCAGCGAATAGGTTCACCGAGACCGAATTTCTGCGGCGACTTCTCATACAACTGAACAGCCTGGGGCACCAATTCTCGCAAATTGGCGGATCGTGTCGAGTCCGACGGGTGCGTCGACATCCATTCCATGGGCTGACCACCCTCCTTCATTTCGGCAAAACGCTGCCAGAACTCCGGAGCCGAAGAAGGATCGTAGCCAGCTCTCGCCATCAGCATGATTCCAATGGAATCCGCCTCAAGCTCGTGTGTACGGCTGTACGGAAGAATCACACCATATTCCGATGCAGCGCCATATGCGGCGAGGACGATCTTCTGTTTTTGTTCGTCCTGAGTCTGGGTGACATATCCCACAGCTGCTTTCCCAAGGTTCTGTGCAGTCTGATAGGTCATACGCTCGCCACCGTGCCGTGCAATCGCGTGAGCAACTTCATGCGACATCACCACTGCCAGCCCAGCCTCGTCTTTGCAAACAGGAAGAATGCCCGTGTACACCGCCACTTTGCCACCAGGCAGACAAAACGCATTCTGAGTCTCTGACTCGATGACGTTGAATTCCCAGTCAAAATCCGGGCGATTGGCGACAGCCGCGATGCGATTTCCGACGCGGCGAACCATTTCGACGTAGGACTGGTTGGATGTAACCTTTTCAGTTTCAAGGACCTCCTTGTAGGCGGTCAGTCCCATTTCATTCTCTTTGGACTCGGAACTCAAAAGGACAAGCCGTTTACGACCGGACTCCGGCACTTGCTGGCAGCCCGTCACGAACAGCGTTGTCACCACCGGAACGAGCAGAACCATGGCGAAAATCGCACTTCGAGCCCCGAAGCGACGCGTCTTGCCGTTGATCTTTCCATTGATCTGACTCTGCCACGACTTGCTCATCACAGACCCACTTCCGTTTGGATCAGTCACCGAATCACCTTTCAACAACACCCGTTTCCTGAGTGTTGGGTGGTTTAGCACTCGAAGCCGATTCGTTGCAATATCTGAAGTCCCCAGCCGACGGCGAACAGCTCCACCGAGCCACTTGAATTGAGCGGCGTCCTGATGAATCGGCAGTTTACGCGGATTGGGTGAACAGTCCGAACCCGCTTCACGTCGAGGATCCGGAATGGGCACGCCGAATCTATTCTTTGGACATGACAGCTGGCATGACCTCAAGCAGCTGATCGACTTCTGCGTCTGTGCCGACCGTGATCCTGAGTCCGTCAATTCGCGGAGACTCGGGGGTGGCCCCGTCAAATGACATGTAACGAACCAGAATTCGGTTTTCCTTCAGGCCTTCGTAGATCGACTTGTGGGGCACAGCCGGGTGTGTCACCCAGATGAAATTTGCTTCACTGGGATGTGCAGTGAAGCCCATACCGACCAGAGAATCCGACAATCGCTGGCGCGTGGCCAGAATTCTGGCTTTGTTTGCCAGCATCCAGTTCTGATCCAGCAAAGCCGCCGTTGCAGCAGCCGTCGCAACGGCATCGCAGTTGTAGCTGTCCTTGACTTTCTGCATCCCCTGAATCAGATCCGGATGGGCAATCGCAAATCCAAATCGAATGCCTGCAAGACTGTATGACTTGCTGAATGTGCGCGTCACAATGATTCGATTTTCGAAGCTGTCAGATCGCAACAACTCGCCCCGGTGAGGGGTCTTACAGAAATCGCCATAAGCCTCATCCAGAACCAGGACTCCTCGATCCGGCAGCAGTTCCAGAAGTTGTGGATTCGTCCAGCGATTCCCCGTTGGGGAGTTGGGGTTCGGCACATAAAAAATCCGACTTCGCTCTCTGAGCGACGCAGCAGCACCCGATTCCCATTGCCAGTCAGCGTCCAGTCGTAAACGTTCGACATGACACCCCTGGATATTTGCAAGGGATTCGTAGAGGACATAGCTCGGGTAGGGGTAGGCGATGGTTTCGCTTGCATCACAAAATGAGCGTGTGATGATTGTCAGATTCTCGTCGCTCCCATTCGCGGCAAGAATCCAGTCGGGACCAACACCGAACAGTTCGGCCGCGACTTCCCGAAACTTTCTCGCTGTCGCATCCGGATAAATATTCAGGCGACTTGTCGCGGCGCTTCGAATCGCTTCCACAACCATCGGCGACGGGGGGTAGGGATTCTCGTTTGTATTCAGCTTTATCCAGCCGGAATCCTGCGGCTGCTCACCAGGTGTGTATCCGGCCATACGATCGATTGCCGGACGAAAGACGGATGTCATGTCAGTGAATACTCAAGTTAAAAAGCAGTCCCTGGCATCGCGACATGCGAACACTCAGCAGACCACGCCCAAACAACAAATCGCGACAGCACAGACGACAATGCTCAAATCGAAAGTCTTGAAACGAAAAGACTTTCAGATATGGTAGCGGTCAGTGAAGCAGACACAAATCTGCTTCAGGATTTCAGATTTACGGGAGTCAGCGGGATGGAAGAGTTCGTTGGGCAAAATGTCGTGGTCGACGTCGAATCGCTCTTCGTCTTTCTGGGCCGACTGAAGGAGATTCGTGACAAAACACTGATACTAAAGAGCGTGGACGTTCACGATCTGCGAGATTCAACCACGACGCGAGAGGCCTATGTTCGGGAAGCAAGGGTCCACGGAATTCAGCCGAACCGCAACAAGGTACTGATTCGCCTGGAACAGGTCGTCAGCGTATCGATGCTTGATGATGTCATCGAGTAATGAGGAGACAACAGGATGAATAACTACCGAAGTTCCGGGAAATCATCTGTCCCATCGGTGGTCGGCTTTGCGACGACGCGGAAAGTCTCCTGAAGCAGAGTATCACCTTGAAATTCCATTCTTGCATCAGATACGAATTCTCCTGACCGAGTTGCCCTCATTCGCAGGGGCAAAGTTCGTACCTGCATGGGTTCGAGTCGTTGCACACCGTTCACGACCTCTCGCTGGTTGGGGTCACTACGCTGAACGTGATGGCGAAGTCCGTCCTGCAACGTAACCCTCAGCCCGACATTTTCAGCAGGGGCAGTGCCCACATTCTGCACCACAAAATTGATTTCAATGACTTCGCCGACAGTGACGGGGCTGACTGGCTCCTGAATGGTCATTTTCAATTCGGGCCGCCGAGCAATTCTTCTTGTGGGTGCCTGACCAACAACATCGGTTTGAGCCTTTACGGCAGTGACCGCTGAAACTTCCGTCACCCATTCAAAATTCAGGCTGCGTCCTCCGCTTAATGCTGCAGAATCGCCGGAGACAGTGTACTCCAGAACTGCTTCGTCGAATGGTCTCAGATCGTTAACCAGCCAGGTAATGACGCGCCCTCGAAGCAGGCCGCGACCATTGATGTCACGAATCTGACACCCCGCTGGCAAATACTCACGAACAATCAGCCCGCTCACGGCAACCTTGTCGGCATTGCTGATCCGAATGGCGACGTCCACACTGCCACTGTCTGAACGCACAGGTGCCACCTTCGTCACCCGCAGGCTGCTTTCCGAAAGCAGTTGACCAGGGATAACTCGCACCTGACGTTCAAGGTTTGCAAGCTCCTGAACCGTAGATTCGCGGACGAAAGCTTCATTTGAATTCTCGTAGATCCCGCCCCTGACAATGCCTCGGCCAATCGATTGCATCCACGCATCCTGGTTCAGCTGACGGATGGCTGTGTTGATGAAGTTGATGTCGGGCTGGCTGACCACAAGTCGCCCCGGGGTCCGGGAAACCGTGTTGTCATCAAAAACCGTTTGTCGCTGACTGACACGTTCGAAACTGAGTCTGAGCTGTGGTTCCGCCTCGGGCTCCGGATCGGGCAGATCAAACGGATTCTGCAGGACTTCCGGTCGTCTCCGTGTGACCATGACAGGACGGTCGTAACCCGGGTCGAGAAATACACGGTAGGGAGCTCCACGGGTCTGCCAGACCAGATTGGCTGGATCCTCATCCACGACGGCGGGCGTCAGGAGCGTTTCGGCCAGCTTTGGGCTCGTCGCAACCTCAGGAACCTTGTCGATGACACTGCCTATCTGCAGAGGTGCTATCAGGTCACGGTGAGTCGCGGCGGCATCATCTGCCATTCCGCTGAACATCAAAAAGGCGACAATAAACAACCCCGCTGTTCCGGAGACCGTCGCCAATACCCAGGAAGAATGCCGTTCGACAAACAGCAGGATCTGATTCAGTCCCTCGCCAAGCTCTTCGGAGACAGCGTTCACGAGACGACCGATCGGTTCCAGCCAGCGTCCCTCGAACAGAGAGACCATGGTGAACTGATCGCCGTAAATCATCCCGATGAACATCAGGCAGAGTATACCGCAGAAGAAGAGTGCCCAGGCGGTAATCATTCAGCACATCCTTGCCGATCGAACAAGACCAAAAATACGTTTGGTACTTCGGTGGTTTAGCAAATCTGAGCGATGCAGGGAACATCGCACCGGTAAATTTGGCGGATGATTGCGGTAACTTCCCGTCGATTTGTATAGCCTGCCGGAGCCGTAGAGCATCATCTCCAAAGGTACCAATGGCCAATGATGTCTCCAATTTCGTCGAGAATCGATTCGCGCTGGCAAGTACTTCATCTAGCATCCGGGGCATCGAATTGATCCCCACAACATTCAAAACGCTGTTGAATCGACTTATGAGTGAATTAGCGATCGAAATTCCGGCGTTCGAGCCTGAGAACGGACAAGGCAGGCAGGCCGACGAACCAATACGATTCGTGGTCCGATACGGCACAATGCGTTTGCTCGGTGATTTCGAAGCAAAGCGCCAAACGCTCCGTCGGGGCGATGAAGTTGTTGTTCGTTCTGATCGCGGAATGGAATGGGGAACAATCCTGTGCCCCGCAACAGAAAATACGTCCGAATGGCTTGGACAAAACAAATCCGCCGGCGGCAGAGTGCTTCGGCTGGCTTCAGATGAAGATCGGAAGTCGCGTTTTGAGAATTCAGAGAGAGAGAAGAGGTATTTTGCCGCCGCCGCTCAAATGATCAAAGACCGATCGCTGCAGATGCAGTTGATCGACGTTGAGCAGATCTTCGGTGGCGAACGGATCATCTTCTACTATCTCAGTGAGAAGCGAGTCGACTTTCGGGAACTGGTCAAGCAGATGGCGCGCGAATTCAATACTCGCATTGAAATGCGCCAGATTGGAATTCGCGACGAAGCGAAACTGCTGGCCGACTACGGAGATTGTGGAAAGCCAGTCTGCTGCAACACGCATCTTCAGGAAATGCCACCAGTTTCCATGAAGATGGCAAAGCTGCAGAAAGCCACACTCGACCCGAACAAAATCTCCGGTCGCTGTGGCCGGCTTAAGTGTTGTCTTCGGTACGAATACGATACCTACGAAGAGCATCGTCGCGAATTGCCGCCAATTGGCAGCACCGTGATCACGAAGGCAGGGCAGGCACGCGTGATTGGTCAGGAATTACTCGCCAGAAAGCTGCTTGTCTCTTACGAGGACGGCCGCAGGATCATGACCGATGAATCCGACATAGTCACCGTAATCTCGCGAGGAGGTAAGGGGAGAAAAAACCCCAGACAGGAACAGGAGCAAAATGAGGAATAGAGTCTTCATCCCAGTGGAATCTCGTTGTAGAATCGCCACGCATTCTTAACAAATTGAGGCGTTTCGGCATCCTCTCCGCGGATACAGCGAAAATGACAACTGTCAGAAACCAAATCGGTAAGTCAACATATCACGCGAACGCCTACCGTTTCGTCTTCTCTGCGCTGCGTTTTACTCAGGAGCAGCTTGGTCGTGATCGGGAACGAGAAGAAACGGGGCACATTTCAGGCCCTGAACTGCTCGACGGAGTCCGCCAGTTGGCACTTCAGCACTTTGGAATGATGGCGGTACCAGTATTCAACAGTTGGGGAATCCACTCCACCGACGACTTCGGGCACATCGTGTTCGAGCTGATCGAACGCGGCGAAATGCGAAAAACTGAGCATGATCAGCTCAGTGATTTCTTCGGCGTCTTCGACTTCCACAAGGCATTCATGGATGATTACAGCATCGACACCAGTTCGGTGTTCGGGAAATGAAGCATCCAGGCCCCTTCACTGATCATTCGCCAGCCAGCAACGATTGAGTCGACAGTTTTTGTCTGATCATGACATGCTGGAATGCGGACCGCTTCTGCAGTAGAAGTGCATTCCGAAAAGTATGTTGGGGCCGTCCGGTCCTGGTTTCTTCAGGCTGTTCCACACGCCTTCAGGAACAGACTTTCGAACTGAGGGTCTGGCAGCAGACAGGGATGCTTGTATTGTTCCACGCTTCCGCCCCCCCGCTGCGTTCGACTTGCAGTGAATTGATCCCACCGGGCGCGATCGAGAAGCTGGCACGTCACCGGCGCCAATCTTCCGGTTTCGCGTTTCTCGCGATACTCAAGATTTGCATTGCGTAATTCGGTGTCAGTTCCAGCCGCCAGTTCGGCAAGTTTGTCAGTGTCTACCCTCAGCTGTTGCTGGTCAGGGTAATCGACCAGATCGACAAACAGAACGTATCCGGGCGGTTCGTTCCATTGCGGGGTCATCGTAAAGAGTCGGAGCTGAAGCTGAAGGGCGTCTGCCGATGTCCGCACCGCCTGAACCACCTGCGATTCGGCAATCTTCTCGCCTGTGATACTCGAAATGTGCGCGCCCTTGTGCAGGAACTCCAGCATCGGGGTTGAGCCATGAAAGCCGACACACCTGACAACATCCTTGATGTTGTACCGATACAGCCCGGAGCTTGTGGTCAGCAGAATGAAGTATTCCTGCCCTTCCTGAAGTTCCTGTGCCAACAGGGTTACCGGCGTGCTGCTCTGGGATTCCGCAACTGGCAGGAACTCGAAGAAATGGGTTTGTACTTCCAGAACTCCGGCGGAGGAATCGTTGTGAATGGGCATCGTCATTCTTCCTTCGCTCGCATGAAGTCCATGATCCCTTACGACGATTCCGGGAAAAAGCCGGCGCAGCCGCGAAACGTAGGCGCCGGCACTTCCACCACACCAGACCCCCAAAGCAACCAAATCGGGCCACACGTCCATTGGAGAAAGTGTCCCGCGTTGCGTCAGAAGTGATTCCAGTTGCCGGGATCGGTTTCGATCGGGACGCAGTTTCAGTCTGGCGGCAGACGCAGCGGCTGCATCAGTTGGGTTTTCAAGGCAACCCGTCATCGTGCCATCGTGGATGTCCCGAACGAGCCACTCGGCTTTTGATTCCAGTAACTCAACCATCTGAAGCACGGTGCTCGGGTTGGCAGTAATGACCATGCCCACAAATGGGTCCTGAATGGCGTACTTCAGCGCGGCGTACTTCTTGACATCCGAATCTGTCACGTGCGCAATTTCGGATGGCACCGAATACATTGAACGCACGATTCGGCCCTGCATGGCAGCGACCAAACCGCTGATATTTCCACATGGTGTGCCGTCAGGGGCAAGAAAACGCTTATGACTGCTTGTGATCTGCACCATATTCAGGGGTTGAAGCTGAGGGTACTCGAAGTAAAGGCCGATCCCCCAGTTCTGCCATCCCCGACGATAATCATTGACAAACTGCTGTGTGACCGGAATCAACTTTGAATCTGCAGTGGTCCCGCTCGTCAGTGCGAACATCAACAGCTTGTTGTCTTGACCAAGCAACGCATTGTGCTGGCCGTTCTTCACCTTCTCCACGTACGGTTGCACGAGCTCGAACCCTGCAACAGGGACCTGACGACGAAATTCCTCAACGGTCGTTCCCGCGTTCAAGCCAAAATCGCGCGAGAACTGTGTCCCGGAATTGAGTGCCAGAAGGCGGTTGAGTGTCGCTGTCTGCTCCGCCGCACAGCCGATTCTCGTAGCCTCCAGAAATGAGTCTCTCTGCCGAAGAATCGATCGCCGATGGGATGTGCCCAGGATTTGTCGAAGGCGATTTCTGAGGGGGAGGTTCGTCATCAGTGTCTCCGCGTCGTCAGGTTCAATGCCGCGATAATTCAACAAAGAAAGCCATCTCCGGTTATGAAACCGAACATGGCTTTCCTGCAAATCCACTTCTGTTCGTCAGATCGACGCGAACAGATTACTTCTTCTTTTTCTTGGCGTCTTTTTCGTCGCCCTCTTCTTTTGTCTTCTTGGGTTTCTTGCCGGTGACGGCCTTTGCAACACGGACCTTCGGAAGGCCAACCGGACTTCGTCCAGCTACCCAGCGATCCTCCTCGATCAGCTGTGCAATCCGCTCACCACGCGTCAAAACGTTCCGCGTGCGAGACAGGCCAACGCGAGACTTCAGGGTCTTATCAATCGACACGACTTCATACTCCAGTTCAATTCCGCATCCGAGTAACGCAAGGGCCGGGAGTGTATCGTCCATCCTGCGACATCTCAACTAACACTTTCCCGCTTTTTTGACCTAATTCCAAGGCTGGCAAAGAGATTTGGTCCTGATTAGCAGCCTGTTGAAAACGGGACTGGCTCGAGCAGGAGACCTTGAAACACGATGGTTTCCACTCGTCCTGCGTGCCTGTCCCGGTTTTTCAACGGACAGTTAGCATCTGGCCTAGGGTGTCGCTGACCCTGAACCGGCATTCGGTACCGGGGCATCCTTTGGGTCATGCGCTTCCACAACAATAATCTCAACACTGTATGAATTTCCACCCGCACCACCCCCGGGTGCGCCAAATTCACCGCCACCGTAGTTCCCCTGAGCTGGGCCGGCCTGCTGAATAACAACGTCCATTGAACGGCGATTACCATTGGGTTCCGCCTTAACGCCGTCCACCCAGAGAATCCCCCGTTGCTGGTTCGGGCGAACGAATCCAGTTGCTCGCGATTCATAGTGTTCGACCAGCGCCTGCTGGTCCTTCACGTTTGCAGGAACGAAACTGGCTCGCGCGTAGTAGACTTTGACGGGATCAGGAGCAGAACTGCCCAGCGCATTTCCGCTTTCTCCGGGCAGATGCAGCAGGATGGCCGCTTCGAGAACCGCATTCTTGTGCAGGCGAACGGGGATCACCCCATCGTATCTGGGCTGACTGAGGGCCGCTTGTTTGAGTCGATCTCTCAGGTTCAGAACCATATCTTCAGACGCTGTCGTCCACGAGTCAGGAGGCGCCTGCTGATTTGCGTTCCGGGCTGGTCTGGCCCGTGGAAGTGCTTTCAGTGCCAGAAGCAGGCCAGGATCTTTTGCCAATTGGCTGAAAAGACCTTTGGCAGACATGCCGGTTGCCCCGATCGCATGCCATCGGGTGAACGCCTCAAATATGGCGTGACGGATCTTATCCGAGGGCATGGTTGAGGCCAGCACCAGCACGTCGGCCGCTGACTCCGGGTCGCTGGCCCCGGCAAGTTGTTGAAGGACAAGATCCGTGATTTCGGGTCTCCAGAGAAATGCTGACGCTTTCGAAAGTTGCTCCGCGGTCATTGGGACTTCAGGAAGATCCGGGACAACCTGAGCTGTCTGATTTCCCTGTGGACTGCCATACATATCGCCGCCATCGTACATCTCTCCTCCGCCTGAACCACTGCCCATATCCGGCGGTCCCATACCCATTCCGGGAGCACCAGAGCCCATCCCGTATCCGTATCCATTCGTGGAACTGCCTGCGGGGTTCGTGGCCGACGTGGCTGCAGCCTGTCCGGGCGTGCTCATGCCACACAACGTTTCCATTGATTGGCCGGAAACGGCGGCAATCGTTCTCAATACCGCTGACTTTGAAACTGGCGGCAACGGCGTGGAACCATCCAGAAGTGCGATAATCGCCTGCGATGCATTTGGAGAGGGACCTTCGAGTCGATTCATCAAGTCGAATACGATCAGTTGGATCGACTCCGTTTGGTCAATCGGAGTCTTCACCTGTTCGGTGAGAATTCCAAGCAGTCCCTGCCACGCGGCAGGGCTGTCATTGTTCAGCAGACCGTGAACCACAGACTCTACCAATTGACGATCCGTCAGTTTTCCAAGTGTTCCGCTGGACGGATTCTGTCCACCATAACCACCATTCGAAGGATACCCTCCCTGCATACCCGGGTATCCGCCGCCATAACCGTAACCGGGCTGCGTACCTCCGCCGCCCTGACCACCGGACGTCCTCGTCTGGCCGCCGTTTGACCCGGCGCTCAAAGGAGGCTGCGGCATGTAAGCGACGGATGCCTCCAGAATCATCGCAGTGATTGAATCCACAGGAACATTGTCAGCAATTGTTAATCCCTGCAATGGAATTGTCGTTCCCGGGCGATAGAACGACTGCGGGGTAGAAGCCCCGCCACTGTTTGACGAACCGCCACTGTTTGACGAACCGCCACTGTTTGACGAACCGCCGCTGGCGTCAGAACGCAGTGGAGGGCGTCCGGGAAGACCACTTCCGCCGCCACCGCCATTTATCGCCCCGGGAGCCGGTCCCATTCCAGGATAGCCGGCGCCGGGATTGCCAATCGCGGCCGCACTGCCGCCGGATGAATCTCCCATTTCTCCCGAACCCATGGCCCCCGGAACGCCACCTGGACCATACATATCGCCCTCTCCACTTCCGGCATATCCATCATACCCGCCGTTATAACCTCCGTTGTTTGTGTTCTGTCGCGGGGATTCCAGACTGACAGCCAACAGGCTCGTGAGCAACTCAGCCACCCCGGCATCAGCCGGTTTCGACTTGACCTTCAGCTCAATGGCATCAACCAGTTGTTCGTCTCGTTCACGGACCGCATTCCTGAAATCCTCATCCGACCAGGAAGCCAAATCTGAAGGACGTGCTGGCAGTGCAGGCTGCGTTGGAGGGGCACCGCCGTAACCGGAGCCCGGTGGATCGTACCCGAACTCGCCGCCCGGAGGATCGTATCCACCGCCGCTCATGCCTCCCGGAGTCATATCTCCCATACCATAGCCACCAGCGTCATGCCCTCCGCCGCCTCCCATGATTGCGTCGGGAGTTTCACCTCCCCCAGCGTCTCCTTCACCCCCCGGCATACTCATGGTTTCGGCCATATCTGCCGCGGGGCCTCCCGCTGCTGCAGCTGCCGAATCAGCAGCTGCCGGCTCCGTGGAGTCGCCACCCCCGCAACCTGTAATTCCAAGGGCGCACGCCAGTAGCACAGGTGTCAGCTGTCGACAGCTCAATAAATCAACTTTCACAACACGTGCTCCAATTGGACAGTTCAGACACGACGGCCGAAGAGTGGTTTTCCGCGAGATTGGCATTCGCAGAAGCCGCATGTTAGCCGAGCGTAAGCGGATCCGACCAGCGATTCAAGGTTTCGCACGACTTTCGTGGCAGGTTCAGTCATTCGGCCAGTTTGGCCGCCGGAGCGACCCGGAGTGCTGCTGATCGCCGAAACGCTCCCCAGTACGATCATCGGTCGTTGACAAAACTGCAGCATCACCAATCCCATTTCAATCGCACGTTGACGTGTTTTACTCAATTGGGGTACGGTTATTCCACCATTCAATCCGGGGCGGCGGCGAGTCGCAAAGGTCCCGTGAGGTGTTCTGACAAATCAGGTCCATGACCGTCGCAGGATTCCAGCTGATGTGTGGAATTGTTGGATACGTTGGATTTCGTGAAGTTGCAGATTTTCTTCTCGAAGGACTGCATCGCCTTGAGTACCGCGGGTATGACAGTGCCGGAATAGCGGTGCTGAAAGATGGCAGCATCGTCACTCGAAAGAAAGCCGGTCGCGTCGGAGAACTGGGCCTGCTTGTCAGTCGGGAACCCGTCAGGGGTACGATTGGGATCGGTCACACTCGATGGGCCACGCATGGGGAACCGACGGATGTAAATTCCCATCCACATACCGGTGGAGACGGTGAAGTCGCCATTGTTCATAACGGTGTCATTGAAAATTATGACTCGCTGCGAAAACAATTGCTGGCTTTAGGGTACGTCTTCAGGTCACAAACAGACACTGAGGTCATTGCTCACCTCATTTCGCACCACCTGGCAGAACAGGTAAAGCTTGGCGAATCACCTGACAACAGCATTACCTGCACCAGGGCCGTTGAAGCGACGATCGAACGACTCAAGGGAACCTATGGCCTGGCTGCCGTCTTTCGGGACTGCCCCGAAACACTGATTGCGGCTCGGTGTGGAAGTCCGCTGGTCATTGGTGTCGGAAAAGGAGAATTCTTTCTCGCCAGTGACGCCAGCCCGCTCGTTGGTTACACCACGGAAGTCGTCTACCTGGCGGATAACGAGATTGCCGTTCTGAAGCCGGAAGGGATGCAGATTGACCATCGCGACACTGGCAACATCCGTCCATCAATCCAGACGCTGGATCAGGTAACCTCTGATATTGAGCTGGGTGACTTTGAACATTACATGCTGAAAGAGATCTACGAACAACCCCAGACCATTGAAAACGCCATGCGTGGTCGGCTCGATCCTGAAGCCGCAACCTCTGTGATGGGGGGCCTGAACCTTTCCGCAAAGGACCTGCGGCGAATCGATCGAATTGTTCTGACCGCCTGTGGAACAAGTTGGCATGCCGGGTTGGTGGGTGAGTACCTGCTGGAAGAATTTGCACGAATGCCCACCGAGGTCGAATATGCGAGCGAACTTCGATATCGCAATCCACCAATGTCAGACAGGACGCTGATCTTTGCGATTACACAAAGCGGCGAGACTGCGGATACACTGGCAGCAATGCGTGAATGCAAACGCAAAGGGCACCCGACTCTTGCCATCTGCAATACAGTTGGATCAACAATCGCTCGCGAAGCAGATGGTGGAATTTACCTGCATGCAGGCCCTGAAATTGGCGTTGCATCGACGAAGGCCTTTACGTCACAGGTCACAGTGCTCACCCTGCTGGCGCTGCATTTTGCAAGAATGCGACACATGTCGTACCCCGCGGGCAACAGAATTATTCGTCAACTTCGGGACATGCCTGAAGTGATGCTCCGGACGCTACAGTGCCACTCCAAAGTCAAGGATGTGGCCGAGCGGTACTACCATTTCAACAACTACCTGTATCTGGGACGGTTGTACAATTTTCCGGTTGCCCTGGAAGGCGCTCTGAAGTTGAAGGAGATCAGCTACATCCACGCAGAAGGCTATCCGGCCGCCGAGATGAAGCATGGGCCGATCGCATTAGTTGACGAACAAACCCCCAGCGTGTTCATTGTGCCTCGTGGTGGCATCTACTCCAAGGTCATCAGCAACATGGAAGAGATCAAGGCTCGGCGCGGACCAGTCATTGCAATTGCCTGCGAGGGGGATAAGGACGTTGCCAGAGTTGCTGACGAAGTCATCTACGTTCCGGAGGTTGAAGAATACCTGCAACCACTGGTCTGTGCAGTCCCTTTGCAGTTGCTCAGTTATCACATCGCTTTGCTTCGAGGCTGCAATGTCGACCGCCCCCGCAACCTCGCAAAAAGTGTTACGGTGGAATAAGCCGACTGCTTTGCTGATTCACAGAATCGGAGACCATTCAGGCAGCGTCGCGGCGATTCCGAGCCAGAGTCGTGGGTTCGCGATACGTTCGTACCGCAGAAATCCCTGCGGATGATACGCTACAAGGTTTTTCTACGGAGTTGTTCCTGCTGGATTGCGGCGAACAACGCCAGATAGTCCTTCGGTGGGTTCCTGCGGCTGGAATTGAATGGATCAGAAAAGTGGATTCCCAGCTTTCCCTCTCCGGCGTGCACAATTTCTCCGCGGCAGCACGCCTGAAAATTTTCATGTGGCGTGAGTAATTGAATCGACACGCCAACGGTTATACCAGGCAGGAATCGAGGCACGCCCTGTGGCGGGACTGTCAGAATTCCTGTATGGCTGATATTCAGTACGCGAACCCCAAAGCTCACAGTCTCCGTGCGTATCTGACAGAGAAGCGGAAATCCTTCCTCCAGCTTCACACGGAACGCCGACCGGCGGCTTGAAGCGAGTTGACCAGGTATGTTCATGGCAGCTATTCCGAATCGTGAACCAGTACACCGTTCCCCTGTGACTCAGTCTCGAAACCCTAATACTTAAACTGACCGTCGGAGCGAGTGTTGGTGGTGACTTGCATTTTTTTTGTGACTTTCCTGTCGTCGCCTGGGGAAAGTATGTAGAGCAAATCGCACTAGGGGTGACACTTTATTCAGGAGTGGAGACATGTGTTTTGCCATCCAGACGGCAGTGGACGATTTGAATCGCCCGGACATATGCCATTTGTTATCCCGCCCGTTCGCGCTGCTCGTCAATCGAGCCTCCATCGACCAGCGTGTTCACCGCAGCAGTGATTTGATCCATGCTCGATTTCCCGGGTTTCTCAAGTGGCTGGTGACCCCGCAACATGGCATGTTTGGCCAGCAACAGGCAAACATGGTTGAAACTGATCATGGGGTGGATCTTGTCAACAACCTTCCCATCCTGAGTCTGTATAGCGAGACTCGCAGACTTCTCCCACAGGTTCTGGAAGACATTGACTGCCTGGTTATTGATTTGCAGGACGTTGGTACGCGAGTTTACACCTACATCTGGACGTTAATGTATTGCCTTCAGGATTGCGCGAAGGCGGGGAAATCTGTGGTCATCTTCGATCGACCGAATCCAGTCACAGGCCTCTATTGCGAAGGTCCTTTGCTGGACCCGGCCTTTCGCAGCTTCGTAGGTGAGGCCGCAATCCCGATGCGTCACGGACTGACGATTGCAGAAATGGCCGATTTTCTGAATCGGACTCAGGCCATCGGTGCCGACATTTCTGTCGTGCCGATGACGGGCTGGAAGCGATCGATGTGGTTTGACGACACCGATCGTCACTGGATCCCGCCTTCACCCAATATGCCCACAATTCAAACGGCGACTGTCTATCCGGGTCAGGTGCTGCTGGAAGGAACAAATCTTTCAGAAGGAAGAGGCACGACTTTTCCGTTTGAGGTGGTCGGGGCACCGTACGTCAACGCCGAAAAGCTCGCTCATGACATGAATGCTCTGGCGCTGGAAGGTGTCCGATTTCTTCCCACGTACTTTACCCCTGCGTTTGATAAATGGCGTGACTGTAGTTGTGCTGGTGTTTCCATTCATGTCACAGATCGAAATGTCTTTCAAAGCTACGCCATGACGGTCCACCTGATCGCGACCTGTGCCGGGCTCTGGCCATCTGATTTCAGGTTCAATGACCCACCCTACGAATATGAGACAGTCAAACCGCCGATCGACATCATCAGCGGCAGTGATGAACTTCGCAACGCAATCTCAGAAGGACATATGGAGCTGGATGCCGTGATCGGACACTATAATTGTCCTGCCGCCCCAAACTGGCATCCGGTACTGGAAGAAGTCTTAATTTATGATGTGCACTGAATAAGCCCGAGCGCAAGAAGAAAGCCCGGGGGGTGGCCCCGGGCTGACGATTGTTTCAGGGAAGTGAAATTTTCAGTCCCAGCTCAAAGAACCAGCGCTTTGATACTCAGTAACGCGAGTCTCAAAGAAGTTTTTCTCTTTTGACAGGTCGATGGTTTCGCTCATCCATGGGAATGGATTTGATGAGCCATACTGAACCGGAAGGCCGATTCGTTCCAGTCTTCGGTCGGCGACATGCTGTACATAGTCCCGGAACAGTTCGGCGTTGAGTCCAAGGACACCACGTGGAAGACAGCCCTGGGCATATTCAATTTCCAGTTCCACTGCCTGACGAATTCGATTGATCATTTCCTGCTGGAACGCTGGTGTCCACAGATCAGGATTCTCTGCCTTGATTCCATTGATCAGGTCCACGCCGAAATTCAGGTGGATCGTTTCGTCACGGAGAATGTACTGGAACTGCTCACCGACACCCTTCATCAGATTGCGTCGATGGAAGGACAACATCATCACGAATCCGCTGTAGAAGAAGATTCCTTCCATGATGACATAGTAGCCAATCAGATTCTTCAGGAACGCCTGACGACCTTCAGGCGAATCCGTTGAGAAATCCGGATCCAGAACTTCCGCCGTCAGTTCCATTTCGAAAGCATCCTTCTTTGCGATGGTCGGATTCTCTCGATACATATTGAAGATCTCGCCTTCATTCAGACCGAGACTTTCAACGATGTAAAGAAACGTATGCGTGTGAACGGCTTCTTCAAACGCCTGTCGAAGAAGATACTGACGGCACTCTGCGTTCGTCACGAATTTGAAAATGGCAAGAACGAGGTTGTTGCCTACCAGCGATTCAGCCGTTGAGAAAAATCCCAGGTTGCGCATGATCACAAGACGTTCGTCGTCTGTCAGCCGGTCCGACTTCCAGACTTCAACGTCCTGGTTCATCGGAACTTCGGTCGGCATCCAGTGATTCGCACAACCATTCAGATAATGTTCCCATGCCCAGCCATACTTAATGGGCATCAATTGATTGACGTCCACCTTTGCACAATTAATGAGACGTTTTTCAGTCGCCTTGACACGACCATCAACGCCAATCAGCAGCTCTTCAGCATCGGGAATAACTGTGGACATAACAGATACCTCATTCCATGAGTAAGATTGGGGGGGATTTCATTGCTCGCAACAATCGCACAATCAATTGCGCTGAGGCGCGCAACTCCGCACGATCTTATTGTCCCGCCGAAGTGGCACCCGTTTAACCGGGTGCCGCAAACAACGGCCGGATTCTCAGATTACTGACACGCTTCGCAGTCCGGATTATCCAGACTACATGCCTGCACATTTGTCATATCAGTCGCAGGCACGGCATGAGGGGCAGCGAGGCCGCCTTCCGGACCATCGGGACGAGCCCGATCGTCTTCGCGTGACATCTGAATATCGCTGGATGCACTCTTGTTCTTCATCCAGCGAGGCTGAACACCAAACTTATTGACGTCGACTGTTGACTTTTCAACCTGAGTCGCTGCCAGCGTACGCAGGTAGTAAGTGGTCTTCAGACCTTTTCGCCAGGCAAGAAGGTACATGTCGTGCAACTTGCGCCCGCTGGCTTCCTTCATGTAGAGGTTCAGTGATTGTCCCATGTCAATCCACTTTTGCCGCCGAGCCGCACATTCAATCAGCCACTTCGGCTCCACCTCAAATGCGGTCAGATACCGAGCTTTGATATCCGGTGGAACTCGTTCAATCTCCGTCAGAATGCCGTCATAGTACTTGAGTGACTCAAGCATGTCTGCATCCCACAACCCGCGAGATTTCAGTTCATTCACCAGGGAAGTATTGAGGTGCGTGAACTCGCCGGAGAGATTGCTCTTCACGTACAGATGTTTGTACATCGGCTCAATCGACTGTGACACGCCGATTATCGTCGAAATGGTGGCGGTCGGTGCAATCGCCATGCAATTGCTATTGCGAACACCATTGCGGGCGACTGCCTCGCGTACCGGCGTCCAGTCCATGCGGGAAGCTCGATCGACATCGATCCCGATTCCCCGTTGTTTTTCCAGCATTTCCATGGTGTCGATTGGCAACAGACCACGGTCCCATTTCGAACCTGCGTAGGTCCCATAGACTCCACGCTCGGCAGCCAGTTCACTGGATGCCAGAATCGCAAAGTACGAAATGGCTTCCATGCTGTAGTCTGCGAATTCAACGGCCTGCTGGCTCGCATAGCTGATGTTCATCGCAGCCAATGCGTCCTGGAAGCCCATGAGCCCCAGTCCCACAGGTCGATGCTTCTGGTTTGACTCCCGGGCTTCGTCGGTTGGATAGAAGTTGATATCAACGACATTATCCAGCATCCGCATTGCGGTGCGAACCGTTTCCTCCAGAAGTGGCAGGTCAAGTACCCCGTCCAAGACATGGGCAGGCAGATTCACTGAACCAAGATTACAGACCGCCGTTTCAGCGGCAGAAGTATTCAGCAGGATTTCTGTGCACAGATTACTGCTGTGAACCACTCCGCAGTGATCCTGTGGAGACCTGATATTCGAGGGATCCTTCCAGGTGATCCATGGATGGCCCGTTTCGAACAGGCGAGTCAGCATTTTCCGCCAAAGCTCCATTGCCGGAACTCGTCGGAACATGCGCACCCGTCCTTCATCCGCCATCCGTTCGTATTCGAGGTACCGATCTTCAAACGCCTTGCCGTACAAGTCATGCAGATCCGGCACTTCGTCCGGACTGAACAACGTCCATTCCGCTTCCATCTGGACTCGCTTCATGAACAAGTCGGGGATCCAGTTGGCAGTGTGCATGTCGTGGGTACGACGGCGATCGTCACCTGTGTTCTTACGCAGATCCAGGAACTCTTCAATGTCCAGATGCCACGTTTCAAGGTAACTACAGACAGCGCCTTTTCGTTTTCCACCCTGATTCACTGCTACGGCCGTGTCATTCACGACCTTCAGGAATGGAATCACGCCCTGACTACGACCATTGGTACCCTTGATGTAAGCGTTGGTCGCGCGGATGCTGGTCCAGTCATTGCCCAGCCCGCCAGCCCATTTGCTTAGCTTCGCATTGTCCGAAACACATTTAAAGATGTGCTCCAGATCGTCCTTAACCGTCGACAGATAACAGGAACTCAGCTGAGGATGGTTGGTTGCAGAATTGAACAGCGTCGGCGTTGCTGAAGTGAACCGCATTGTCGACAGGATATTGTAAAACTCGATTGCCCGATCTTCGGGGTTCTCTTCGTTCAGAGACAAACCCATAGCAACCCGCATCCAGAAGTACTGCGGGGTTTCAATGCGACGACCATCGATGTGCAACAGGTATCGGTCGTAAACGGCCTGAAGTCCCGGGTACTTGAACAGCGAATCACGTTGTGGCTGAAGCGCAGCGGCAATCCGAGTCAGATCGAAGCGACGCAGCTCCGGAGTCAGGCGATCAGCGACGATTCCGTCGATGACATAATGTTCAAACTGATTGCGATAGAGTTTGTTGTAGTCTTCAGAATCGGCGGGAGAGCTGCCTAATGCTTCATTGCAGATCACCATCCGCAGCAGACGAGCGGCTACAACATCGTAAGCAGGATCACGTTCGATGCGACAGCGGGCTGCAAGAATCGTTGCCCGATAGATCTCTCCAACGGAAATACCGTCAAAGACGGATTTCATCACTTCCTGAAGCAGATCGCCAGAATCACACTCCGGCAACCCCTGACACGCCAACTCCAGACGACGACGGATGCGATTGCTGTCAAATGGAACCCGGACGCCATCATCCAGCTTGACGAACAGGCGAGGCTTAACGGTTTGATCGTCATCAAGTGACTCACTTGGCTGCAGCGATCGAATCTTCTCATGCTCTGCCCGATAGACGATGTAACGACGCGCCACCCGGTAGTGGCCCCGTTTCATCAGTTCGATCTCCACCATGTCCTGGATGGATTCGACGCTCACTCCGCTATCTGTCGAGGCGTCCGACGAAATGTCGTTCGTTACCTGCTCCGTGATCGTGATGATCTCGGCCTGCAGGTTTGGATCAAGATCGTCTCTGGAAGATCCGGTTTCTGCAGAGAAGGCATTCGTGATCGCTCTGTAAATCAGCTTCGAATCGAACGGGGCCGTGCGGCCATCTCGTTTACGGACAATCCATTCAGCGCGTGCTCGAATCATTCGGCAAATCTCCCCTTCTTCCAGGTGAAAGCCACGCTTCTTGCGCGGTCAACTCCATCAATCAACAGTGAACAGCAAAACCACATTTCAAACTTTTGTTCCGCCTTGATCCTATGCACCAGATCTTCGATTTTTACTCAGACAATCCGCTCTCCGCGCAGCCAACAACTTCGCCATGCGCATAGCGCAGCAGCAACGGAATTGGAAACTGGGAGAGTTCAGTCAGAAGGGATCGACTGACTTAGCCGACAGCAGGTCGGATGTGAAGAAATGAATGCAAGAGAACAAGATCGTCAACCTCCTGTTGAAGGGGGGCGTCCTTACCGACGACCGGCAGAATACTGTCCCCGACTGGACTGTCAACAAACCATTCCGACGCTACACAAACCGTTTCAAGGCTTCACGTTGCGGTCAGTCCGGGTCGTTCATCTGAACTGTTTATTAACAGTCGGGGACCGCAATATAAAGTGTCCTTCCAGACTGTCAACACTAAATGTTGTATGAAAGCAAGATCGGAGCCCAGTCTCATTTCAGCGCAGGAAATCTTGAAATTTTAGGAGAATTCCATTCCTGTCGTTCCGTTGCGAAGCGGAAAAATCCCGTCCGTCGGGCAACCGCTGACCACTCTCAATACTTTCCAGACAACTCGTTCACTCTGACTTGAAACGGCCTGCTTCGCGCGTCAGAAGCGTACTCTGCCCGGCAGAGCATTCCCCCCCGGGATCAGGCTCCGGCATTTTCTGGCAGGCCGGTTCATTTGCGGTGCCAGTAATGCCTCCTACAATTCGGTCCCAACCCGTCTGAGGAAGTGAATGTTAGTCCCTGTCGGGACCGGCCGGCCGGCGTTGCCGCGTTTCGGTCCCGGGCCGCTTTGCAGTGGCCAATCCATTCGAATCTCCTGTCTGAAGTTATCAAAATGCTGGATCGCCGCGAACTGTTTCCCAACGTTATTGAACTCAACTATCAGGCGCGCCGACGATTCGGTTGCTGCGTGTATCTGGTCTACTCCGGAAGCGACTGGATGCTGTTTGACATTGGCTACGAAGATACAGTCGATGAGTTGATTCATCTGATTCGCCAGATGGATTTTCCACTCGCGAATTGTCGCTATCTGGTTGCGACTCACGCAGATGCCGACCACGTCCAGGGATTTCATCGCGCCAAGGAATTGCTGCCAGGCTCTCAACTCGTTGCCCATCCCGAAGCAAAACGCATTCTCGAATCCGGCGATCGTATCGCCTCATTCGCCGAGATTCCTGCTCAGGAGATATCAATCTCCATGCCTCCCTTTCACGTTGACCGTGAAGTTAGTGAGGGCGACACGCTCGAGTTGAATGGTATTCAACTGGATGTCTGGGATACGCCCGGACATGCAGTCGGGCAGCTCGCTTTCCGTTTTGGGAATCTGCTGCTGTCCGGTGACAATATTTTCAGAGATGGATGCGTGGGAAGCATTGACGCGCACCATGGTTCTGACATTCCGGCATTCATTGACTCGTTGAAGCGAATCCAGGCAAGCGATGTGGACTGGTTGCTGCCCAGCCATGGTCCTGCTTTCCGAAATGACAAAGCCCTGCTTCAGTCGGCGATCGACCGTCTCGACGGCTATCAGCACATGGCGGACTTTGGAACGTGTGCTGTTGACTGGCCTCTGCTGGATGAATGGGAAGATGAACTTGCCAGGGGAGTGGCCCCTGAATGATGGGGTCCATTGGAGCGATGATCCCTTGCGACGGCTCTTCTGCGGAACAGTCACCAATACAAAACAGGCACCGATGCAGAACAGTCACCTGTCGGAGAGTGGCGGCAGGAAGCGATAACATGGCTTCAGAATCAGAAGTTGTGCCAGGATCTTTCCGGGGCACTCGGGCAGATCATTGGATGCCAACCAATGCTCGATGACTGTTCATCGTGCCCGTCGACGACAATTAGTCGCGAATAACAACGGTTGAACCGATCGAAAGCAGATTAAACACCTCTTCGATGTCTCCATCAGCAAGGTGAATACATCCACGGGAGCGGGCAGTTCCGATCGAATCGGCATCAATGGTCCCGTGGATACCGATGTGATCGCCAAGCCCCAGCCAGAATTCGCCAAGGGGATTCGACGGATCATCAGCGTCCACGACCCCACCGTCCGGATTGTACCAGGTGGGATTCTCCAGTTTCTCTTTGACCTTGAATTCGCCTCTTGGAGTTCGCTCTTCCTTGCCGATCCCCACCTGATAACGGTGGATAAACCATCCCTGCGCATGCACTGTCAGAGAGAATTCGTCGAGATCAACCAGCGCAGAGAACGGTCCACTGATGACTTTCAGCGTCTGTCCGGCCTGCAGGTCCCGAGGGGCGATGTTGTTGAGCCTGGCAAGGTAAGTCCACGGGACATTGTGTCGGGCCGCGATTGAATTCAATGTCTCTCCGAATTCCACGATGTGTGGATCTTCCAGCTGATAGTCCGATCCGGCAAAGATTTCTGCCGCCGTGTGCTCCAGACGGGATTTGATGAGCCGCCGATAGGATGGTTGTTTCCAGTAAATCCACGAGAGTCTGGCATGCGCTTCTGCAATATTTCCATCGCGGAAAAGCATATCAATCGCTCGAAGCCGTTCCGCGAGCTCCGCGGGAATGACACCCATTTGAGAATCACTATCGGCGTCGGAACTCGACTGCGCTGAAAGATCGGTGGGTTCTGCCAGTTCAAAAGATGCCGGACGAACCATCGAATCCTGCCGAAGGCTGTTTCGAGTGTTTTCGGGGACCACTGTCGTATCGAGAGGTTCGGACTGCATGGCGAGCGCAGATTGCAGCGGATCGGCGGCATCATTCCGCGTGGGCTGTAAATCCGCACTTCTGTCGACAATTTCATCCCAGGATGCGTCGAGCGGCGTTACTGCGTGCAGACTTGACGACGTTTCCGCCAGTGTTCCGGATGATGCGGGCCGTAACCGCGGAAAGTAGTCGAGTTGCCATGCGACCAATGCTGCAAACAAAATCGCCGCGATGACCCACGGTGTGGCAGGCTTCTTTGAATTTTCGAATGCGAATGGTTCCATCATCCCTGATCCTGCATCTGTTTTCCGTGACAGATTGCCCATCTGACTGGTTCATAGGAACCTGATTGCCGCCAAACAACTTGTGGTTCCGACGGTTGTTTTCTCAGCGTGGACGTCGGATTCTGGCATGAACAGGCGTTCGCTGCTATGCGAATTCTGCTGCCTGCCAGCAACATGTTCAAATGCCGGCGACAAGCGTTCCCGCCGACGATTCCCACGCCGCAGCGCAGCAAATCGGGCGAAGTGGAATATCGGCCGATGTGGCGGTGGCCGTCCGAGTCTTCAACGCGTTTCTTTCCTGCGTTTCGAGTGGTCACAGAATAATCCCGTGACTCGCGTTCTGCCCATATGTTCACGCGAAGCAGTGACCGATTGCTTTCGGTTCCGCCTTCCGGAGAACAGATCGAACTGCATTGGAACTTTGGCCTCAATTGCATTTGCGAAAATTTATTTCCGGTTTTTGTGTCACGACCGGACTTTCACTCCGTACCAACTGTGGACGTGGGTAGACCGTGTTCCGTCTCCCCGTTCTGCTCGGCCAGTTGTCTGTTCACAACTCTTCGATGGAGCACTCACTTCACGAGTCTGACGCTGAGTCAGCGTCAAGGGGTGACTGCGCGCTGTCGCAGCCACCATCGTCACTTGCGGCTGAAATCGTGTTTCATTCCCAAATATTCATTTCTCTGTAGAGGTCCCAATATGCTCATTTCCTGGCTTAGGCAGCAGTCTCACATCCTGGCGCGTCGAAACCCAGGATCCCGATCATCAGCTTCCTTCCGGAAACGATTGAGACGACGCGCTGCAGCGAACACTTCGCCCGGGGCGTGTATCTCCGAAGGTCTGGAAGACCGACTTCTGCTGACTGCTTACGTAGTCGACACTGTGGACGACTCGGCGCTTGTCGCGGACGGTATGTTGAGTTTGCGGGAAGCGATTACGGCCGCCAATACAAATCTGCCGTACCTGGACGCGGCGGCCGGTGAAGTCGGTCCGGGGGTGGTTGACACCATTACTTTTGCTGCGTCCCTCAGCGGTCAAACGATTACGCTCAACGGAACGTCTCTTTTAATCCTCGATGATTTGTCCATTTCGGATTCAAATGGCTCGCCGATCACCATCGACGCTGCGGATGCGAGTCGCATCTTTGAAATTGGAACCGGGACGGGATCTGTTTCAGCCGCCATCTCCAACGTAATGATAACTGGTGGGCAGGAAATTCGCGGTGGGGGTATCTTCGTCGGCAGTGGAGAGAGTCTGGTACTGGACAGCGTAACGATAACTGGGAACTCAGCCATTGGCCCAATCGGGTCAGATGGTGGCGGTGGCGTGTATAACGATGGCGGGACGTTGACGATCAGCAACTCGGTCGTCTCCGACAATCTTGCGACCGGAGTCTCCGGCAGTGGCGGTGGGCTATTCTCCGCAGGAGGCTCAGCCATCATCATGAATTCCATCTTTCAGGGGAACTCAGCGAACCGAGCAGGCGGTGGAATTGAAGTCCTGAACGGGGATGTCTCAATCCTGGACTCCGACCTTTCGGGGAATGACGTGAGCGGCGGCGCTGGTACCGCCAATCCTGGTAACGGTGGTGGTCTTCACATCACAGGCGGCGGAATGGTGACCATCACCGGCGGTACGGTGAACGGAAATACGGCTGCCAACGAAGGCGGTGGTCTTTGGAATCATGCGGCATCAACCCTGACAGTGAGCAGGTGACCATCTCCGGAAATATGGCACCGGAAGGCGCGGGAATCTTCAATAGCGATGCTGGGGCATCAGCACAGCCACAGTTTATGAATCAAACCTGCTGGAACTGAACAACAGTGGTGTCACCGGTACCGTTGTTCTGACCGCGTCAGATCGAAACGACGCTCAGAGAATCCAACGCTGACCGTCACTATTCAGGCCACCGGGCTTGAGGCCGATGTTCCTCATTCAGCATATTCATGGACGCTTCCTTGAGAATCTCATTGATCCCGGGATGAGTGAACGGCTCATTCTTCGAAGGCATGGGCGGCATCGCTGTCGATTCCGTTGCTCCGGTGGATCCGAGTTTCGATTCCAACAATGATGGCTTTCTGTCTCTCGGTGAAGGACTGGTCGGGTACGGCCCTGTGCTCCTGAATCTCTCAGTCCCACAAACGGCCGCTCCTCCTTCGGAGGCGCTCTGGCGAACTTTAACATCAATGACTTCCCACGGCTCCCGGAGGCATGATCAACTTCACTGACATACACATGGGATCTGACGAATGCAGACCAGGCTCGTCAGTTTCACAATCTGGAACCACTCAGCTTCCGTGAAATCGTTCTGCACGGCTTGACGGTCGGAGGAGCGTATGACCCCACGGCTCCAATCGCGTCGACGGAACTGACTCGGAAGATGGGTACAGTGCATGTGCAGAACTCGATGATCACCAACAATGTGGCGTCCGGAGATGGAGGTGGCATCTACAACCAAAGCGGCGAAATAACGTTGCTGGCAGGATCAATCGTTTCGAACGTGAGCGGAAGTGATACACCTGGTACAGGCGGCGGTGGAATATTCAATCACGGCACGATGCTTCTTGAAGGCGTCACGTTGAGTGACAATACGGCAATTGTCGGGCTGGGGAACGGAGGAGGCATTCTGAATGCTCCGGGTGGAGTCATCCAGCTGACGGGCGGCACTGTCAGCAACAACTCCGCAGCGCGGGCCGGAGGTGGTATCGAGAACAACAATGGAACGGTGATACTGCATCAAGTGGCGCTGCTGAGCAACACAGCGGGGATCAACGGCGGCGGGTTGCACGTCAGCTCAACCGGAACGACAGGAGTGGCCGGCAGTACGATCGTTGGCAATACGGCTCAGTCAGAAGGAGGGGGCTTATGGAATGGAACAGGCCTCATGACAGTCATCGGAAATACACTCATCGATGGGAATGCCGCTGGCGGTAGTGGAAGTGATCAGGGAGGCGGCGGCGTTTTCAACGCAGGTGGAACCATCGAAATAAATGGAGCGACGATCGTCAATAATGTTGCCGCCGGAGGAACGGTCTTTAGTCTGGACGGAGGACAGGAAGTACCTTCCGTGGCCACTTCAGCGACTGGTTCTGCTGGCTTCCTGTTTAACCCGAAGAACAATACGTTTAGCCTTCAACTTCGAGTCACCGGTGTTGAGCTTACGGATAGTACAGCTCTCCCGGAACTTGCCGGAGCACATATTCACCTGGCTGCTGCAGGTACGAACGGTGCGGTGATCGTGAATCTGGGGACGGTCGATTGGGTGGAAGTTGACGGAGGAATTGAGCTATCGCTGCTGGACATCGCGTTCCCTGCCGCAAATGTGAGTGACCTTCTGGCGGGAGGCACCTACATCAACATTCACACGTCCGACAATCCGAACGGAGAGCTGCGCGGACAAATCGTCTTCCCGGCAACAATGGGCTCGGGAGGTGGCGTACTCAATGATCAGGGGTCCGTGTCCATTGTCAATTCCACCATTTTCGGCAATCTGGCGGCGAGGGCGGGAGGTGGAATTGAGACCAATGGCGGAATTGTGACCGTCATTGATACTACACTGGATCAGAATGCGGCCGGCATACCCGGGCTGGCAACGCCCGGTAACGGTGGTGGCCTTCACATCACAGGCGGCGGAATGGTGACCATCACTGGCGGTACCGTGAACGGAAATACGGCTGCCAACGAAGGCGGTGGTCTTTGGAACCATGCGGCATCAACCCTGACAGTGGACGGAGTGACTATCTCCGGAAATATGGCACCGGAAGGCGCGGGAATCTTCAATAGCGATGCTGGGGCATCAGCTGTCACAGTTTATGAATCAAACCTGCTGGAACTGAACAACAGTGGTGTCACCGGTACCGTTGTTCTGACGCTGGATGAAACTGACGCTCAGAATCCAGCGCTGACCGTCACTATTCAGGCCACCGGGCTCGAGGCTGATGTTCCCCACATCCAGCATATTCATGGACGCTTCCTTGAGAATCTCGTTGATCCCGGGATGGTGAACGGCTCATTCTTCGAAGGCATGGGCGGCATCGCTGTCGATTCCGTTGCTCCGGTGGATCCGAGTTTCGATTCCAACAATGATGGCTTTCTGTCTCTCGGTGAGGGACTGGTGGGTTACGGCCCTGTGCTCCTGAATCTGTCGAGTCCACAGACGGCAGCTCCTCCTTCAGGAGAGGCGCCTCTGGCGAACTTTAACATCAATGACTTCCCCACGGCTCCCGGAGGCGTGATCAACTTCACTGAGACTTACACATGGGATCTGACGAATGCAGACCAGGCTCGTCAGTTTCACAATCTGGAACCACTCAGCTTCCGTGAAATCGTTCTGCACGGCTTGACGGTCGGAGGAGCGTATGACGCTACGGCTCCAATCGCGTCGACCGAACTGACTCGGAAGATTGGTACAGTGCATGTGCAGAACTCGATGATCACCAACAATGTGGCGTCCGGAGATGGAGGTGGCATCTACAACCAGAGCGGCGAAATAACGTTGCTGGCAGGATCAATCGTTTCGAACGTGAGCGGAAGTGATACACCTGGTACAGGTGGGGGTGGAATATTCAATCACGGCACGATGCTTCTTGAAGACGTCACGTTGAGTGACAACACGGCAATTGTCGGGCTGGGGAACGGAGGAGGCATTCTGAATGCTCCGGGTGGAGTCATCCAGCTGACGGGCGGCACTGTCAGCAACAACTCCGCAGCGAGGGCCGGAGGTGGTATCGAGAACAACGATGGTACGGTGATACTGCATCAAGTGGCGTTGCTGAGCAACACGGCGGGGATCAACGGCGGCGGGTTGCATGTCAGCTCAACCGGAACGACAGGAGTGGTCGACAGTACGATCGTTGGCAATACGGCTCAGTCAGAAGGAGGGGGCTTGTGGAATGGCACTGGCCTCATGACAGTCATCGGAAATACACTCATCGATGGAAATGCCGCGAATGGCAATGCGTCCAGTGAAGGGGGTGGCGGCCTGTTTAATGATGGCGGTTCGCTTCTGCTGAATGGAATGGGCGGCCAGCTTGTGATTACGGGCAACAGCGCGGCAGGGACCGCCGGGAGCGGTGGCGGTATCTTCAACAATGGCGGAACCCTCTCGGTTCACGCGGTGACTATTTCGGGAAATACAGCGTCACGTGCGGGAGGTGGAATCGAAGACAATGCGGGTACGGTCACGATCGAGCAATCAACTCTGTCTGCGAATTCGACAGGAGCTGCCCCGGGAAATGGCGGGGCCCTGCACATGACCGGAGGCGGTCAGGTAATGGTGCACAATTCCACGGTCAGCGGCAACATCGCATCCAACGAAGGAGGCGGACTCTGGAATTCCAACAGCGGCACCATGACGTTGCGAAACGTCACGGTCACTGGTAACCACGCCGAAACCAACGCAAATGGTGGGGGTGTTTTCACTGTGAACGGTGGAACGACAATCGTGCAAAACACAATTGTCGCAGGCAATACGTCGGGCTCTGGCAGCACACCTGATGATGCCGGAGGGACTTTCGCTGCGGGAAGTGTGAACAACCTGATCGGCGACGCAATCTCGGCCGGAGGGCTAGTCGATGGAACGGCAGGCAATATTGTCGGCGTCGGCGGTGCAGGAACAATCGCCACAGCATCCATCCTTTCGACGGTACTCGCGGATAACGGCGGCCCAACACTCACTCATGCTCTCGTCTCCGGTAGCCCCGGCATCGATACCGGGACGGATTTGACGGCATTCTTTGCTTTGGATCAAACGGGCTCCGCGCGAATTCAGGGCTCCGCGTCCGATATCGGAGCCGTCGAAGCAGATCCCGCGACGACCGTTGGAATTGTTGTCAGTGTTGCCAACAGCGCCGCGGTTGTAGAAGGTGACAATGCGATCTTCGCAGTCACACTCAATCAGAATCCCGCTACCGTGGTGACTGTGACCATCTCGACATCGTCAGGGAGTGCGATTTCGGGAAGTGACTTCACCGCGACCACTCAAACGTTGTCGTTTATGCCTGGCGGCGCACTCAGCCAGAACTTCGTGGTGCCAACAATCAACGACGCAGAAATCGAAGTCCGGGAGTCATTCTTTTCCACGATCACCGGAGTCACGGCCGCAGCATCCGTCGCTGATTTGGCAACCGGACAGATCGACAGTGAAGATATGATTGGAACACCCATACTGGATGCAGTGTCCTATTACACCACCAATCTCCGACCGGAATTTACCTGGCAGGCCGTCGATCAGGCCGTCCGTTACGAAGTCTGGTTCAGCCGATTGTTCCCGGATGGACAGCGAATCTTCATCGGCCAGTCGCAGATCATGACAAATTCGTTCACTCCCCCATCAGATCTTGGGGCAGGGATGTACAAGTACTGGGTCCGCGCGTTTGACACGAATGACAACGCCAGTCCGTGGTCAGTACCGAATTCGTTTGAGATTAAACCAACACTGATCGCTCCAGTCACCCCAACAATGTCTCGCCGTCCCACTTTCGAATGGGAGGCCATTCCGAATGCGACGTCATACCAGCTTTATCTTCGCACGTTCGACGGTAATGTCTCGATTCTCACCATCAACGGAACCATGTACACGCCCAGCGTCGATCTGCCCCGCGGTACCGTCGCCTGGTGGATTCGCCCTTCAGATGCGATTGCCAATCGAGGATGGAGCGATACTGGTGTGACAGATCTGCGGACGACGATTACTGCACCGCTTGGAACCGTCTCCGATACCACCCCCACGTTTTCCTGGCTGGATGTGCAGGGTGCCGGTAGATACATCCTTTACGTTCAGTCAACCACGACGAACGAAGTTGTGATTCGTGAGGATCAACTCACGTCAACTTCCTTCACATCCTCATCACCGCTGTCGGTCGGAAGCTACCGTGTCTGGGTGAAAGCGATCGATGCCCAGTCAAATCTGTTCTCCTCTGGCTGGTGGAGTCGGCCAATTTCGTTCCAGGTGGTAGATGCGGCGACTCCGGAGGGATCCGATGCTCTCCTGACGAGTCTGCTGATCGAAACCGATGCCGGCCGCACAGCGTTGGGGCATCTGAGAGAAGAATCCAGTGGATCCGAATCTAAGGCAGGGACAGATCTTCACAACCGGCAGGTAGCTTCGCATGCCAAACCGTCAAACCGTGATGAGGCGGAGTCAGGAGAAAACATGATTCAAACTGGTGAAGATGAAGCTTTAGACCAGGCTGCGGATCTGGACGTGCTGATGTCGGATGCGGAGTTGATTTCGGCAATGCTGTTCAGTTGAACTCGATGCAGTTTCTTCTTGCTGAAAGCCGATCCGACAGCGATGTCCGGGAGAATTTAATTGCTGCAGTAGATGAGTAACCCCAGCGCTGCCAGTTCCTCATCGATCTGACGTGAATCTGCGTTAGAGAGAGTTCTTGCAACTTCGCATCGCAGGAGTTCGCCGTATTTCTTACGTGCTCTCAGCAACGTCTGACGGACCCAATCTTCTGTGGGAACCTTCCCATCAATTTGAACAGTCAGTTTTGTGGACAGAACTGCCATGCTCTCGTCAGGCAGTTCTGCCCGCAAACGCAGGATTTCGTAATAGGCATTATTGGATGCGGACGAATAGTCTCGGAGTGAATTCCAGGTCTGGGCAAGCAATTCCTGACGCCAGATCTCGTCGAAATCTGCTTCGGGCTGGTCAGCTGTCGTCTGCTGATCTCTGGCGACTTTGCCCAGCATTTTTTGTTCGGAGGACTTTCTGCGAAAGAAATCGTTCGCCAGATTGGTGAGGGACTTCTTCAGATAATCCCTGAAGCGACCGCGATCGGGTGCCGCGTTGATGTACTGGCCGCGAAGAAACCGAATGGCAAATTCCTGGGCCAGATCATCAGCGGCGTGTGCATCACGAACACATTTCAACAGATAGTTGTAGACAGAACCTGCATAGCGAAGCAGGAAAGCTCGTCTCAATTCCTCAACGCAGGATGAGCGGTCATTGTTCTGGTGGACGAAACCCAGTTCGGTCCAGTTCGTTTCGATGTTGCTGAGGCGATGCTGTGAATCCACGGAAAAATCTCGGAAACGACAGTGAGGTTGAGAACAACAAGGTTGAGAACAACTAAGAAAGGGGGCCATCCATCCGTGAAGTGATGTCGTGTGTTCCTGCCGTTAACAATTCACGATTCGCAGTTCCCAAAACCTGTCGAAAATGTAAGGTTGATGGCCTCATACCACCCCGCCGGCTCTTTTGACGGTCGTCTGGCTGAAAACAGAAGCAAAATCGAATGCAGGTAACAAATCAACCGAGCAGCTCTGCCAGTCAGGTGCTATGACGTATAGCGGGTGAATCAGAGCTGGCTGCTTGCGCAGGACAGATGCTTCTGATATTGTTGCTCCCGCCCGGAAGATTTTAAGGTCAAAAAAGACATTGGCTATTCTTCAATCCATCAGCGATTGACAGATCGTTATAGCGGCGAAGGCAGCCCGAGGGGTATGAAGAACCTGATTGAAATGTCCCGGAATCTGTGATTGCCGCGTCGGTACGGTGGATTCGGTATGGTTAAGTCAGAGGGAGTTTCGATGCAGGGGAAAGAACCATGGAAGGGTCAAGTCTCTGACGGCGTTCTCATTCCGCCTCTCCCGGTGCAGGTTCCAAGCGCGGACTCTGGCATCGAACGTCTCCGAACGTCAATTGAAGTTCTGCACCCTGGCCATCCGTTTCCAGGTGAGCTGGTCGGAAACTATCGCCTCCTGAATCGCATTGGTTCGGGCGGAATGGGCAGCGTGTACGAAGCCGTACACACCGAAACTGGTGAGCCCGCAGCGGTCAAGGTGCTGTCCCCGGAATTCTCGAGACATCCCGACGCACTGCGTCGCTTCCGCAAGGAATGCCGGTTGCTTGCAGAAGTTGCCAGCCCCCACGTGACCAGGCTGTTCGACATCATTGACGATGCAGACTGGCAGGCGTTGGTGATGCAGTTGGTCGACGGGGAATCTCTGCGTCAGGTGCTAAGTCGCGAGGGGGCGTTTTCCGAAGCTGCTGCTGCAGACGTCGCCGCTCAGGTGGCGCAGGCACTTGCCGATTTGTCCCATCTGTCGATTCTGCACCGTGACATCAAGCCGGAAAACATCCTGTTGAAACGATCGGAGAAGACACCATCCGGTTTCCACGTGATGCTGACGGACTTCGGGCTTGCTCGACATGCCGTACAGTCAGAATCCCTTGCAATGACGGCCGCCCATGCAGTGCTTGGAACGCCGAAGTATATGTCGCCCGAGCAGTTTTCTGACCGGGACGTCGATCCACGGTCGGATGTCTACTCGCTGGGCATCACCCTTTTCGAAATGTTGACAGGCCGAACTCCGTTCGTCACAAACGATCTGCTGGAAATCGCGGAGATGCACCGGCACTCCGTGCCCCCACGCCCGGAAACCATTCGTCCGTCTTTGAGTGACGGCATCTGCGAAATCACCTGGCGATGTCTGCAAAAACGGCCGGACATGCGTTACGCATCGGCAGGAGAACTTCTCAACGATCTGCGGCGATTCCAGTCCGGTGAGCCAATCAGCCGCATTGAACACCCGTTACTTCCGTCCAGGCTTGAGTCGCGTCAGCAGACTTTTCGCTACGAATGGAGGCTCAAATCAAGTGTCGGCGAACTTTGGCCTTATGTTTCCAACACTGAGCGATTGAATCGTGCTCTGGGACTTCCGCCCGTTGAGTACACAACCACGCGTGCTGGTTCCGGCGATACCATCACAATGGCTGAAGTGGTGATCGCAGGTATCCGTATGCGTTGGCGAGAGTATCGCTTCGAATGGATTCGTAACCAGCAGTTGGGCGTGCTCAGAGAGTTCCAGTCAGGTCCACTCAAGTGGTTTACAAGTGTTGTTGAGCTGGTGAAAGCTGCCGATGGTTCAACAACTCTCGTTCATTCATTTCGTGTTGCAGCCAACGGTCGATTTGGCCAGCTGTTTGCCAAACTAAAATTTGGGTTGGAAGTGCGAAGGTCGCTGACTCGCGTTTACCAGCGGATCGACGGTGTTCTTTCGTCTTCAGAATCCGGTGTCCATCAAAGTGATCCGTTTGAAGACGCCAACGCGATGTCGCGGCAGGAGTTGGCGGCCCTGCAGCTGGTGACGGAGAGACTTCTGAACCGGCCGGAGCTCAATCGGCAGGCCGTGATTTCCGTGACGGAGTTTGTCCGAACTGCTCCCTCGCAGGACCTGGCGTCGATTCGACCTCTTCAACTGGCAAGCCGCCTGAATCTTCCGGCGGAACTTCTCCTGGCAGTGGGTATCTGCGGTATATCCGAAGGACTATTCGAACTTGTCTGGAACGTCATCTGCCCATCATGTCGACTCGCTAGTCAGCATTACGACACCATGAAACTGCTGAAGGAGCACGATTATTGTGAAGCATGTGATTTTGAGTTTCGAACGGATTTCTCCAGTAACGTAGAGCTGACTCTTCGAGCCCATCCGAGGGTACGGAAAGCTGACCTGAGAAAATACTGTATTGGCAGCCCCGGACATTCACCGCACGTGGTCGCACAAATGCGGGTCGCACCAACAGAATCGCTTCGCCTGGGACTGGCATTGAAAACAGGGACTTACCTCCTCCGCAGCCCTCAGTTGTCTCAGCGTCTGTCATTTCGCGTTGAGCCGGAAGCTGACGGGGCAGGAAGCCGCGATTCGGGTGCCCAGCAGAGCCAGTTCAATTCTCAGAACGCGACTGAAATCGCTGTTCCTTTCAGTCACATGCGGCACCAATCACTGGATATCCGCATTTGTGTGCCTGAAGACTGGAATCACGATCTTCTTCGGTTTCGGCCCGGCAATCAGCTTGTGACCATCACGAACGATTCGGAAACCGAAGTGTTGATTCGAATTGAAGACACTTCGCACTCGGAAGAAGTCCTTAGTCTCGCAGCTGCGGTGTCAATGCCGCTCTTCCGTGAACTCCTGCCAACAGAGTCACCTACGCCTCAGCAGCTGGCGTCATTTACGCACGCAGTACTCGTGCAAACTCGCGTCTCGACTCGATCAGGAATCGAAGCTCCGCGAGAACAATGGATGCTGATGCAGGAACATCTGAACTTACTGCACGGACTCTGCCGCGAATGCGCTGGAAACTGGGTGAAAATCAAGGGACAAGGCGCGTTGATGTCCTTCTTTTCAGAAGCCGACGCAAACCGATTCGTCAATCGTCTTGCAGAAACGCACCCATTCGTTGCACCAGTTGTTGATGAATCCATCGAAACAAATGGCATCACCGAAGATTCGTGGAATGTAACGGCGGCCGTCGTCAGTGGACCAGTTCAGGTCATTGTTATTGACGGACGCATCGACTACCTCGGCCCGCTACTGGAAGAACTGGAGTTGTCCGTTGAAGAACAGGGACAGGCAGGCCAGATTCGCAAGTGAACTGAAGTGATACCCTACCGTTTACGCTCGACCACGCAGCATTCCGTGCCAGTAAAGAGCGGGCAGGCCATATTTTTTCAGCAGGAACATGCTGAAGCGTTCCTGAGCCTGATCGAATGGAAATGTCTCGCTGGGCTGGCCGCTGTAGTCGAATTCCGCCAGCACGAGACTGTCGTAACCGGTGACAACGGGACACGAAGTGTAACCGTCATAGCGGGCAGTGAGAGGTTCCTTTTTCATCAGCGAAAACAAATTGCTGACCAGCACTGGAGCCTGTTTTCGCACAGCGGCTCCGGTTTTGGATGTCGGTAAGCTGGAGGCATCACCCAGCCCAAATACGTTGTCGAACCGAGTGTGCTGCAGGGTGTGCTTGTCGACATCCACCCAGCCACCTTCACCAGCAAGTTCGCTGCTGGCGACAAAGTCCGGTGCCCCCATCGGCGGTGTCACGTGAATCATGTCATACTTGATGACGATTTCTTCGTGAGTGTCCATGTGCTGGTAGATGGCTTCCTTCGAAGCCGATCGAACTTCCACCAGGTTGTGGCGAAATCGAGGTTCCACGCCTTTGCGTTCAGCCACTTTCTCAAGGATCTCACGGTAGCGTTCCACGGCGAACAGACGTGGCCCGGCCAGCGTGAAGATGACCTGGATCTTGTCGCGAACACCACTGCGGCGAAAATGATCTTCGGCCAGATAACAGATCTTCTGAGGTGCACCACCACACTTAACGGCTCCAGCGGGCTGAGTAAACAACGCGACACCCTGCTTCAGATTTCGAATAAACTCCCAGGTGCTGGCGACGGTATTGATAGAATAGTTGCTGCAAACTCCGTCTTTGCCAACCGATTCCTTCAGTCCCTTTACCTTGTCCCAGTTGATCTGAATTCCAGGAGCGACGATCAGATAGTCGTAAGTGATCGTGTCGCCGTTGCGAGTTGTCACACTGTTGGACGCAGGTGAAAACGAGGCCACAAAATCCCTGATCCATTTGACGCCGTAAGGTATCAATCCCGCTTCATCGCGGCCCGATTCTCCCGGCTTGAAAATACCACCGCCGACCAGTGTCCACAGCGGCTGGTAATAGTGTTTTTCGGACGGTTCAATGATGGCCACATCCAGCGATGGATCGGCATTGCAAAGTCGAGCGGCAGTGGTGATACCAGCAGTGCCTCCACCAACAATAACAATCTGATGATGACTCATGGGAACTAGCCTTTTGCAGATGGAGAGGGGGATGACATTGGCGAGCACAGATCGCCAGCGGGTGTCTTGTCAAGGACGCCACCGAAGCACTTGGCAAACTGCAGAGCAAACGAGAGAGCTCTTTGAGTATTGGGGTCTCGCATTGCCTTCAGCATGCCCCAAAAACCCACACGTTTGGCGACAGGATGTTCGCAGGATCCCTGATGACAACTGGACAGCGCCGCGCCTGCCATACCGACCGTGGCAACCGAGTTTTTGCTGAGGACTTCTGACTTCAGAAGGAAACCAATGCGACTGAGCTCTGCCTCGTTAAGTTTCCCGCCTAGATACAGGGCGGCATGAAGTCCCCGCCGAACGCTTTGCTCAAGATCGATGCCCTGAGCTTTCTGACGGCTGGCCCATTCGTCAAAGACGTCCATGGCAGTTGCCACCAAACCGGGAAGCTCATCCAGCAAGGCGCTTCCCTCTTCCAGCCTCGGCAACCGCGAAACAAGCCGTTCCATGGCCTGCATGTTATTGGGTTCGGTCACTTGAATCAGTAGCTTCAACAGACGAGCTGCTCGCGTTTCGATATCAACTCCATCTTCAGCCGCTCTGCGACAAGTGGCGTCAAAGAAATCTACTGCGATTGCCAGCATGTTCGGCAGTTCGCCCACTGTGCCGAGCATTTGGTCCATCGATTGAGCACGATCGAGTAACCGGTGCAGAACTTCTGCAGTTTGTGGATCGTTGAGTCGATCCGCTATCGACGGACGCTCCGGAATCGCTTGCATGATGCAACCTCTTTGTTGGAAGGACGAGATTTGTCATTGAACGTTGGGCTGGGCGGCGTCGGAGGGTAAAGCTTTGACCGGCCGGACATTCATCCCCGGAATCAAAAACGCTGAACGTCCCATCGGCCTCAATTCAGATTGGTTGCTTCGATCGCGTCAGGCCAGCGGCCTGCCATGCCAGGTAGCCACCGGTCATGTTTACGAGATCTGTAAAGCCCGCCGCTTGCAGCACGCTGACAGCGATCGACGAGCGAGCACCGCTTTGACAATGCACGACCAGCTTTTCATTGCGAGGAATCTCATCCAGATGTTGCGGTAACCGACCCAGAAATCGGTGGTTGGCCTGACGGATATGGCCGGCGTTCCACTCATCGTTCGACCGAACATCAATGAGATTGACCGTGCCCGCTTCAATGGCTGACGACAGTTCTGCCGGAGTCCCGGAGGCATAGGCCTGCGTCGCTTTGCCTGAAGCTTTCACGCCATTGATATCAAATCCTCCGGCAATCTGTTCGACACCGATCTTGTGCAACAAACGGGCCGCCTCTTCCAGTTGATTCGATTCGCAGATCAGGTAGGTCGGTCGATCATAATCCACCAGCCAGCCAGCCCACGCCGACAGCATGCCAATCGGAATATTGATCGTGCCTGCGACGTGTCCCTTCGCGAATTCGGACGATGGTGTCAAATCAATGACCGTGCCAGCCTTGATGGCATCATCCAACCTGTTGACATCCAGCATCTTGTGGTGATGCCCTGCTCCCAGAACAATCGGGCCTTCTTTGTTGACTCGCTTCATCACCGCGAAATACTTCGGGGCTTCTGGCTGATCGGCCAGAATGTACTGCACGAAGGCTTCTTCGTCGGTGAATTGCAGAGCCGGGTTGAACAGCTTTTCGTAACCAACCGTCGATGAAGGAATCGCCCCCAGTCCTTTGCCACACGCACTGCCCGCTCCGTGTGCCGGCCAGACCTGCAGATAATCGGGAAGCTGCTTGAATCGCTCAGCGGACTTAAACAGATCACGAGCCCCCGGCTCCGCCGTATTTGCAATTCCGGCAGCTTCTTCCAGCAAGTCTGGTCGACCGATCGACCCGACGAAGACAAAGTCGCCGGAGAAGATACCCATCGGTTTGTCAGCTCCGCCGCCCTGATCAGTCAGTACAAACGAAATGCTTTCGGGTGTATGTCCCGGCGTGTGCATCACATCAAACCGGATATTGCCGATCATGAAGTGATCACCATCGTGAAGCAGCTGGTGGTCATAAGCATCAAGGTACAGATACTTCCATTCCGCCGGACCCTCATCAGAAACATACAACTTCGCACCAACGCGATCGGCCAGTTCGCGAGCTCCGGAAACATAGTCGGCGTGAATATGAGTCTCCGCCACCGCAACCAGCTCCAGCCCTTCGCGTTCGGCCATTTCGATGTACTGCTCCACATCTCGGCCAGGATCCACAACGACGGCTGTTTTCGCTCGCTGACATCCAACCATGTAAGATGCGTGAGCCAGTTTAGGGTCGTAGAAATATTTAAGTAACATGATGGTTCTTCCTTAAGTGTTAAAAATCGAATCGCAGATTCTTCGTTTGTTATTTTTCAATTGTGATTTGTCATTGTTTGTGGGCTCTCCAATGACGAATGGAGAATGTCAGATCAGAAATGCCAACTCTTCTCTTCCTCACAACGCCACTGTCTTTCCAACGCCACTGTCTTTCCAACGCCACTGTCTTCACAGCGCGACTGTCTTCCAGATCACAAAGCCAGCCACCAGTAACACCGCCACGGAAAACAGTTTCTGCAGAGTCGGCCCTTTCAGTCGCCGAGCCAGAATTCCACCGAGCCACATTCCTGCAGACCCACCAGCCAGAAACAGCAGCGTTGTTTCCCATGACAACGAGTTTCCGTTTGCGAAGTGCGAAGCCACTCCGCTGATGCTGACCAGCACAATTACAAACAGCGATGTCCCGACGGCTCGGTGAATTTCCATCCCACTGAACAGCACCAGCGCCGGCACAATCACAAAGCCACCGCCCACACCAAACATTCCGGACAGCACACCGGTCATCAGCCCCACCAGCACCAACAGGCGAGCACACCTGGATGTCAACCGTAGTTGGCCATCTTCATCACGCTGACACGCACTGCGGTCTCGATCAGGCATACTTTCCGTGCTGCACACACCACTTGGTAATTTCGGGTTGCGAGACTTCGCCCACATCCGCCAGGCGACCACCAGCATCAGTCCGGCGAACATCAGCAGCAGAACGCTCTCCGGAATCAGCTTGGAAAGGTAGGACCCAACGGGAGCTCCAATCATGCCGGCGATTGCGAACAGCAGACCGGTTCGCAGTTCGACTTCGCCTCGTATCAATCGAGGCACCGCGCCGAACAGTGCGGTGCCTCCCACCGCTGCCAGGGAGATACCCACTGCTTCACGCGGAGCCACGGCCAGCCCGTAGACCAGCAGTGGCACCGCAAACACACCGCCACCACCTCCGGTCAATCCGAGTGCAAATCCAACGATGCAACCGAAGGTGATGGCTAGGCCGGACATGATCCGCCGCCTTCACATTTGTTCCACGGCATCTTTGCGATGAAGGATGCCAGAGGACACAGGCCTGTCAAACCGGCAAACATCAGCCCGGCGCCAACAAAGGCCGACAGGCCGTAGCCATAAGGATGAACCCATGTTCCCAGAACAATACCAAGCACTGTCATGAAGCCAGCAGAGACCTGAACCTGCTGCATCAGCGGCACAGCTTTCTTCCCTCGCACAACCGGCAGTCCGGCCTCTGCCCATGCCAGGGTCCCGCCCTCAACGTTGACTACATTTTCGAAACCCGCATCGCGGAACTTCCGGCAGGCCTGATTCGACCGATTTCCACCCCGACAAATCACGTACAGCGGTTGACCAGCGGAACCATTCCGAGCCGACATGACAGCTGTGGGATCGAGCGATTCCAGGGGCACATTACGAGCACACTCGGCGTGAACCTCGCGGAATTCTGTGGGCATGCGGACGTCGATCAGATCGATTTCCGCCTGCCGCAGCATTTGCGCAAGTCGTTTAACATCAATCGTTTGCATTCGAAGGCTCCTGTTCCCAATTCAGTTATTCAATATGGCAGACCGACATAGCGAAACATCGCAAACTCGCGATACATCGCTAAGAAACGCGGTTGAGCGAGGCCTGACGTTCTGCTTCCACTCCTTTCTACGCATCGTAATATCGAAACCTTACGATATTTTAACCAGAATTTGAAAAAACTGAATTCCCACAGGGATACATAAAGGGGACATTCTACTTTACTCGATGGCTTCGGTCGATTAGAGTCCTGTGATGCCACGCACCTCCAGAGCATCACGAGGTGGGTTTGTTTACCATGTCCTGAACCGGGGCAATGGTCGCAGTGACGTCTTTCATACGGATGATGACTTCGCCGCGTTTGTGGGTCTCATGCGGGAAGCGCACGAAAAAGTGCCGATGCGGCTGACCGGGTATTGCCTGATGACAAACCACTTTCACCTGTTGTTGTGGCCGCGTGAAGATGGAGACCTCAGTCGCTGGATGCAGTGGCTCATGACGTCGCACGTCCGACGTTATCATCGGCATTACAAAAGCAGCGGCCATGTCTGGCAGGGGCGATTCAAAGCGTTTCCCGTTCAGGCCGATGAGCACTATCTGACAGTGCTGCGTTATGTCGAGCGGAATCCATTGCGGGCGAACGTGGTGCAGCGAAGTCAGGACTGGGAGTGGTCCAGTCTGAAACCAACGGCCCAAAGCGGCCCGGAGGGATTGCTCTGCGATGGACCGATCCTGAAGCCCGCCCAGTGGACTCGCCATGTCAACGGTGTGGAAACCGAAACCGAACTCAAGGCCCTTCGACACAGCCTTACTCGAGGTACCCCGTTCGGCGACACTCGCTGGCAGACAAAAACAGCTGCCATCCTCGGTCTTGAATCCTCGCTTCGACCTCGAGGAAGACCAAGACAAACAGAAAAGTAGAACGCCCCCGTTAGCAATTCTGTCCCCTTTTGTGTTTCACCGCTGATCCGGATGATCACCATGCGGAGTCTTGTCGTTGCCAGTGTCATCGACGTTGTTGTTGGCGTCCTGAGCGAGGTGCTTGCGTGCCATTGTTCGGTTCTCCCATCGAGAGCTGTTAAAAGCCGAGCGTCCCATCGACGCTCAAACAACAGCCATAGAAGCCAGTCTCCTGTAGCAAATGCCACAACTTTCTCATACAAGTCTCGCAAGAACCCGCCGCGACAGCGGCTTACTTGAACAACACGGTGCACCGGAATTGTGCATCAACCCGAGTTTTCAAATGTAAGCCGTCCGGCACAATCCGGTGACCGTCGGCGTTATGCCTCAATCAGCGAATACCACCAACAATGACTGACGACGAAGTAGCTGCACTCATCAAACGTGCCTTCGAATCCGCGTCCGAACCGGATCCGCGATTCGCAACCGATGATGCAGAACAACTCATCAACCACTTCGGAGACGTTTTCCCAATCGAGTTCAACGCAATGCGGGCACTCTTGCCAAACTATCACATTCCCGGCGACCATTTGCCTGCCGACGAAATGATTCGCGACTACGAATGGGAAACCGAAAACAATCCGAACTTCACACCTGACTTCATTCCGTTCTATGCCGTTGGAAACGGTGACTACCTGTGCCTGTCACGCAGCGCCGGAAAAATAAGTCCCGTGCTGTATGTCGCCCACGACGATCCTCGTGTTGAAGCCCTGCACGATTCATTCACAGAATATCTGAACGATCCAGACTGGTTTCTGCTGAAATAGTGTTCGCTGCTGTTCAGGCGTGGCCGCAATGGTCGCATCTTGGGCCGCCATGAAATAAACGAGGCAGGATCAGGCCGTCAACCGGAGCACTCATTCACGCGGCAACTGAAATCAAAGCCTTCCGTTCGTGCCCGTTTACGGCTGGCATTCGCCGGAAATTTCAAAGGAATAGTAATTGTCGTCTGCTTCCGAAATAGTTCGAAAAGCCATTTCGACTCGACTTAAGTTCGGCGATGACGTTCTTGTTTTTCATTTGTTAACGCACTCGGCGAGAAATGGAAGGGATGCGTCGAAGAATGGATCGGGAATATCGGACCTCCACAAGATCTTGAGGAACTTGTCGTCGAGTTAAACGGAAGCAAGTACTATGAAGTTGGCTCTTCTGGTGGCGGTGCGGACCTGTTGCTGGTTCGCGACGATGAAGCTGCTACTTTGTATTACATGAACGACTACGACCAGTCGCTTTCGTGTCTTGGTAATCTCGACGAATTCCTCTCAATGTTGCATTCCCCTGAATAGACGACGAACAAATATCGGGATAGGGGTCAGCCTTGCGGCTGAG